>NZ_WHOV01000090.1:0-9365 GCF_009765395.1 Pseudomonas sp. BAV 4579
GGGGTCATGCCATCCCCAGGGCGCCGGCGACCGTGCCGATCACCTGGCGGGCGGCGAGGGGGCCGGCGTTGAGATAGAAGGCGTCGGTATCCACGCGAACGGCCCGGGACTGACGCACCGCAGTCAGCCGCGGCCACAGCGGTTGCCGCGCCAGGCTGGCCAGGGCGGTGCCCTGCTCGGCATAGAACAGCCAGTCGGCGTCGGCCAGATCGAGCAACTCGGCGCTGACATCCTGCGAGGTGCCCTTGAAGCGCTGCGCCGCCGGGCGGGTCACGCCCATGGCCTGCAGCAGGCCGCCGGCAAAGGAATCCACGCCCATCAGGCGCAGCCGGGCGCCACTGGAAAACAGCAGGGAGGCGGAGGGCGGCTGGGCGCCGAAGCGCTGCGCCAGGCCGGCGAGATCCCGATCCAGCTCCGCCAGCAGGCGCTCGGCCTGTTGGCGCCGCCCCAGGGCATCGGCCAGCACGAGGAAGTCCGGCCGCCAGTTGCCACCGGTGCCGCGCGCCACCACCGTGGGGGCGATGCGCGAAAACAGCTCCAGGCCGCCGGCCTTGAGTACGGTGCGGTTGAGCACGATCAGATCCGGCGCCAGGCGCGCCAGGGCTTCCAGATCCGGCGCCTGGCGACTGCCCAGATCGACCATGGCGTCCAGCTCGCCGGCGCGGCTGGCGAGGGCGCTGCGCAGATAGCCGGGGGCCAGTTCGCGATTGTCCACCCGGGTGGTGCCCGCCGGGATCACGCCCAGGCTCAGGGCGGCGTCCAGCTGGCCGGTGGAGATCACGGCCACCCGTTGGGGCTGGCGGGGGATGAGGGTGCTACCCACCACATGCTCTACCTGCCGCGGGAACTCGCCATCGACGACCGCTGCACGCGCGAACACCCGACCGGACAGGCCGGCGAGCAGGACGGTACCAGTGGCGAACTGGAGAAAGGCGCGACGATCGAGCATGAAGGCGACTGGCTGAAGACCGAAAGAGGCCCGCCAGGCGGGCCGAAGCCCCGAGCGGGGCGGCTAGGATAGAGCATCGTTACGGGCCTGGCATCCGCTAAGGACGCCGGGCCGGTCCCTCTCCCTCTGGTGTGAGGGCAGGCTGCTAGCGGATCGCGGCCATGGGCCGCTCCTACAGGTGATGCAAACTTGGGCGTAGCGTGGAAAACCGCGAAGCGTTTTCCACTGTGTTGCACGTTTCGATCCGCCCCCTCTCCACTTGGGAGAGGGCTGGGGTGAGGGCAGGCCGCTGGCTTAGAAGCTCACCGTGGCACTCAGCCGCGCCGTCCGCGGCTCGCCCACCGCCACCTGCAGCGGACTGTTGGCGCTCGACGGGTAGTACTGCTTGTCGAACAGGTTGTCGACGTTGAGCTGCAGGCGGGTCTGGTAGCCGGTCACCGGCAGGTCCCAGCGCAGGAAGGCGTCGGCCACGGTGTAGCTGCTCATGTAGAAGCTGTTCGCCGCATCGCCGGCCCGCTCGCCGACGTAGCGCGCGCCGCCGCCGAGGTGCCAGCCACCGAGGTTGGAGGGGACCAGCAGGTGGTGGGTCAGATAGAGGCTGCCGCTGTGCTTGGGTGCCTGGGGCAGGCGCTTGCCCTCGTTGCTGGGATCGTCGAGCACCTCGGTGTGATCGTAGGCGTAGGTGGCAATCATGTCCCAGCGTTCGGCCAGATGGCCGGTGAGGTCCACTTCGAGGCCCCGCGAGCCGACCTTACCGGCGGCTTCGCTCACGCTCACACCCGCCACGTTGCTGGTGGTCACCACATTCTTCTTCTGGATGTCGTACAGCGCCACGTTCAGATTCAGACCAGGCGTCAGGTCGTACTTGGCACCCACCTCGAAGCTGCGGCCTTCTTCGGGATCGAAGGTGTTGCCGCGGTCGTCGACGGTGGTATTCGGCACGAAGGATCGACTGTAGTTACCGTATAGCGACAGGGTATCGGTGGCCTGGAACACCACACCGGCCAGCGGCAGGGCCGCGTGATCGCGCTTGTCCAGATTGACGACGTAATCCCGGCCCAGGCCTTGATCGCTGTACTGCTTGAAAGTCTGGTAGCGGCCGCCCAGCACCAGGATCCAGCGATCGTTCAGGTGCCAGTTGTCCTTGAAGTACAGCGAAGTGGATTCCAGGCTGCTGTCCTGGTCGCTCTGGGTCGTGCTCAGGAGGCTGGGTGCTGCCAGGCTGCCGTACACCGGCGCGTTGATATTGATGTTGCGGCGCGAGGCATTGTTGTTGCGGTAGGTGTTGCCGCGGTACTGGTCGTTATCCTCGTGATCGAGGCCCACCAGCAGATCATGGCGTTGGCCCAGCAGGTCCTGCCGGCCGATGAAGTCCCAGCTGGCGTACGTCGTCTCGTAATCGTAATGGGCGCCATTGGCCGTGCGCAGCAGATTGCCATTCGCGGCCAAGGAGACCGGCTGGGCGAAGTCCAGGCTGTAGCGGTCGTTGTTCCAGGCGTAGATCAGCCGCGTCTTCCAGTCATCACTGAGCTGGTACTCGTAGCGAGCGCTAGCCGTCTCGGTGATGCCTTTGCTCTCGGACCATTTCTCGTCGAGGCGCTTGTCGTAGCTGGCGCTGCTGGGATGCCCATTGACGAACACCGTCCCGCGATCCACCGGGCCGGTGTAATCGTTATAGGAATAGGCCAGGGTCAGGCTGGCGCGCTCGCCGGTCCAGGACAGCGACGGCGCCACCAGACTGTGCTGATCCACCCCGTAGTTGCGCCAATAGTCCTCGCTCTGGCGCTCGGCGATCAGCCGATAGGCGAAGCCGCTGTCACCCAGGGGGCCGGTGGTGTCGATGCCGAGATTGCCGCCGCCTTCGCTGTAGGCCGAGCCGCTCAGGGTAGTGCGTTGCTGGTACTGCGGCTGCTTGCTGACCACGTTGATCAGGCCGCCAGGCTCCAGGGCGCCATAGAGCAGCGAGGCGGGGCCCTTCAGGACCTCCACGCGCTCGGCGGTGGCGTCGAAGTTGTGCGACAGATTCGAGCGCACCCCATCGCGAAAGATGGAGCCATCGGCGTTGCTGCCGAAGCCGCGCTTGACGAAGGCATCCTTGGTCCCGGCCAGGGTGTTGCCCTGGGTCACGCCGCTGACGAATTTCGAGGCGTCGTCCAGGGTCCGCACCTCGTAGTCCTGGATCAGCTGCGGGGTCACGGTCTGCACCGATTGCGCCTCTTCCCTGATCGGCACATCGCTCTTGCTCGCCGTGGAAGCGGTAGCCGCCCGATAGCTGTCGTCTGCCTCGCTGGCCGTGGCGGAAATGTCCATGGGGGCAAGGCTCGCGTTTTCCGCGGCCAGCAGGCCCGAACTGGTTGCCAGGGCCAGGGTGCTGAAGGCGAAGGGCGCGAAATGGCGAAGGGCTCTGGGCGGGGTGTTCAAGGGCGTTCTCGGCAGGGGCGGGTAAAGTGGCGGCGATTCTATGTTGATAGTCATTCTCACGTAAATCGAATCCTCTTACCGTTGGTGTCCGAGTGCGTTGCCGCCCATCCCCAAGCGCAGGTATAATGTCGCGCTCCTAAATTTTCCCGCCCGGGAGCGCCCGCCATGCTGCGCATCAGCCAAGAAGCCCTGACGTTCGACGATGTTCTCCTCATCCCCGGCTATTCGGATGTCCTGCCGAAAGACGTCAGTCTCAAGACCCGCCTGACCCGTGGCATCGAGCTGAACATTCCCCTGGTGTCCGCCGCCATGGACACCGTGACCGAGTCCCGTCTGGCCATCGCCATGGCCCAAGAAGGCGGCATCGGCATCATCCACAAGAACATGACCGTCGAGCAGCAGGCCGCGGAAGTCCGCAAGGTCAAGCGCTTCGAGGCCGGCGTGGTGAAGGACCCCATCACCATCGACGCCGACGCCAGCGTGCGCGATCTGTTCGACCTGACCCGTCTGCACAACATCTCCGGTGTCCCGGTGATCTCCGGCCGTGACCTGGTGGGTATCGTCACCTCCCGCGACGTGCGCTTCGAGACCCGTCTCGACGTGCCAGTGCGCGAAGTCATGACCCCCAAGGATCGCCTGGTCACCGTGCGCGAAGGCGCCGACAAGCAGGAAGTCCGCGAGCTGCTGCACAAGCACCGCATCGAGAAGGTGCTGATCGTCGACGAAGCCTTCGCCCTCAAGGGCATGATGACCGTCAAGGACATCGAGAAGGCCAAGGCCTACCCCAACGCCAGCAAGGACGCCGCCGGTAGCCTGCGCGTCGGTGCCGCCGTCGGTACCGGTTCCGAGACCCCCGAGCGCGTGGCCGCCCTGGTCGCCGCCGGCGTCGACGTCATCGTCGTCGACACCGCCCACGGCCACTCCAAGGGCGTGATCGAGCGCGTGCGCTGGGTCAAGGAGACCTACCCGCAGGTGCAGGTGATCGGCGGCAACATCGCCACCGCCGAAGCCGCCAAGGCCCTGGCTGATGCCGGCGCCGACGCGGTCAAGGTCGGCATCGGCCCGGGCTCCATCTGCACCACCCGCATCGTCGCCGGTGTCGGCGTGCCGCAGATCTCCGCCATCGCCAACGTCGCCGCCGCCCTCGAAGGCACCGGCGTCCCACTGATCGCCGACGGTGGTATCCGCTTCTCCGGTGACCTGTCCAAGGCCATCGTCGCCGGTGGCTACTGCGTGATGATGGGCTCCATGTTCGCCGGTACCGAAGAGGCCCCGGGCGAGGTCGAGCTGTTCCAGGGCCGCTCCTACAAGTCCTACCGCGGCATGGGCTCCCTGGGCGCCATGTCCCAGACCCAGGGCTCCAGCGACCGCTACTTCCAGGACTCCGCCTCCGGCGCCGAGAAGCTGGTCCCGGAAGGCATCGAAGGCCGCGTCCCCTACAAGGGTCCGCTGGCGGCGATCATCCACCAGCTGATGGGCGGCCTGCGTGCCTCCATGGGCTACACCGGTTGCGCCACCGTCGAGCAGATGCGTACCAAGCCGCAGTTCGTGCGCATCACCGGCGCCGGCATGGCCGAATCCCACGTCCACGACGTGCAGATCACCAAGGAAGCGCCTAACTACCGCGTTAGCTGATTCCTGATTCAAGAGCCTGTTAAAAGCGCCGCGTGTGGACTTTTAACAGGCTCTTAGTTCTTACGTAGCGATTCGGGGCTGTCTTACAGCCCCGAATCGTCTGAACCTAGCGCTATCGAGACCTGGCCATGTCCCAAGACATCCACGCCCACCGCATCCTCATCCTCGACTTCGGCTCCCAGTACACCCAGCTCATAGCCCGCCGCGTGCGCGAGCTGGGCGTCTATTGCGAGCTGCATCCCTTCGACATGGACGACGCCGACATCCGCGCCTTCGCTCCGCGCGGCATCATCCTCGCCGGCGGGCCCGAGTCGGTCCATGAGGCCGGCAGCCCGCGCGCACCCAAGGCGGTGTTCGACCTGGGCGTACCGCTGTTCGGCATCTGCTACGGCATGCAGACCATGGCCGAGCAACTCGGCGGCAAGGTCGAAGGCTCCAACATCCGTGAATTCGGCTATGCCAAGGTCGACGTGGTCGGCAAGAGCCGCCTGCTCGAAGGCATCCAGGACCACCTCGACGACGACGGCGTGCTCGGCCTGGACGTCTGGATGAGCCATGGCGACAAGGTCGGCAAGCTGCCGGAAGGCTTCCACATCGTCGCCAGCACCCCGAGCTGCGCCATCGCCGCCATGGGCGACGACGAGCGCGGCTGGTACGGCGTGCAGTTCCACCCCGAGGTGACCCACACCAAGCAGGGCGGGCGCATCCTCTCGCGCTTCCTGAAGGACATCTGCGGCTGCGAAGCCCTCTGGACCCCGGCCAACATCGTCGAGGACGCCATCGCCCAGGTGCGCGCTCAGGTCGGCAGCGCCAACGTGCTGCTGGGCCTCTCCGGCGGGGTCGACTCCTCGGTGGTCGCAGCCCTGCTGCACAAGGCCATCGGCGACCAGCTGACCTGCGTCTTCGTCGACAACGGCCTGCTGCGCCTGCACGAGGGTGACCAGGTGATGGCCATGTTCGCCGAGAACATGGGCGTCAAGGTGATCCGCTCCAACTCCGAGCAGCGCTTCCTGACCAACCTGGAAGGCGAAGCCGACCCGGAGAAGAAGCGCAAGATCATCGGCCGCACCTTCATCGACGTCTTCGACGCTGAAGCCAGCAAGCTCGACAACATCAAGTTCCTGGCCCAGGGCACCATCTACCCCGACGTCATCGAGTCGGCCGGCGCCAAGACCGGCAAGGCCCACGTCATCAAGTCCCACCACAACGTCGGTGGCCTGCCCGAGGAGATGAACCTCAAGCTGGTCGAGCCGCTGCGCGAACTGTTCAAGGACGAGGTGCGCAAGATCGGCCTGGAACTGGGGCTGCCCTACGACATGGTCTATCGCCATCCTTTCCCTGGCCCGGGCCTGGGCGTGCGCATCCTCGGCGAAGTGAAGAAGGAATACGCCGACCTGCTGCGCCGCGCCGACGACATCTTCATCAGCGAACTGCGCAAGGCCGACTGGTACCACAAGGTCAGCCAGGCCTTCGTCGTCTTCCAGCCGGTGAAATCCGTCGGCGTGGTCGGCGACGGCCGCCGCTACGCCTGGGTCGTCGCCCTGCGCGCGGTGGAAACCATCGACTTCATGACCGCCCGCTGGGCCCATCTGCCCTACGAGCTGCTGGAAAAGGTCTCCAACCGCATCATCAACGAAATCGACGGCATCTCTCGCGTCACCTACGACGTCTCGAGCAAGCCGCCGGCGACGATCGAGTGGGAGTGAATTGACGTCCTTCGGGGACTATCGCCAGCTATCGAAGAACTGATGTAACGTGTTGATTTAAAAAGAAATACGTCACAACAGCTATCGGTGACTATCGCCGGCCAGCAGGACAGGTTGGCGGTAGAACTGGCGGTAAGAACCGGAGGCCGGATTAAGACCCTCTCATTCACTATTCAGACCAAAGCCGTCTTTGACGGTAAAAGTCTTCTCGGGAAAGCTGGTTTTATGCGGCTTTCCGAGCATCAGCAGGTCTCCTGACCCCTGACGGTAAAAGCCGTCACGAATAGGAGGAAAAACCTCGATGCTTACCGACACCGCACTGCGCAACTTTAAGCCTAAGTCCAAGACTTATAAGGCTTTCGACCGGGATGGAATGTACGTGACGGTATCGCCCGTCGGTACCGTCACCTTCCGCTACGATTACCGTCTCAACGGTCGCCGCGAGACGCTGACCATCGGTCGCTACGGGCCGGCCGGCGTTTCGCTGGCTCTGGCCCGCGAAAAGCTGATCGACGCCAAGAAGGCCGTCGCCCAAGGCAAGTCCCCCGCCCTGGAGAAGCAGCGCGAGAAGCGTCGGCTGACCGCCGCCAAGACCTTTGGCGAGATGACCGGGAAGTGGATGGCGGGTGCCCGGATGGCCGACAGCACCAAGGCGATGCGCAAGAGCATCGTTGATCGGGACATCTTGCCTGTCTTCGAGAACCGGCAACTCAACGAAATTACTGCCGATGACCTGCGTGCCTTGTGCAACAAAGTGAAGGCGCGCGGTGCGCCCGCCACGGCGGTGCACATCCGCGATATCGTAAAGCAGGTCTATGCCTTCGCCATCCTGCACGGCGAGAAGGTGGACAACCCAGCCGCCGACGTGGGTGCGGCGTCGATTGCGACTTTCGTGCCGAAGGATCGCGCCTTGTCGCCGCTGGAGATCCGCTTGATGGCGCGGCAGATGGAATCGGTGGCGACCTATCCGACCATCCGGCTGGCGCTGCGCATGATCCTGCTGACGCTGGTGCGCAAGAGCGAACTGATCCAAGCGACTTGGGATGAAGTCGATTTCGAGAGTGCGACCTGGACGATTCCGAAGCATCGGATGAAGGGGCGCAACCCGCATGTGGTCTATCTCTCGCGCCAGGCGCTCGACATCTTCGTGGCGTTGCATACCTGCGCGGCCGGTTCCAAGTTTGTGCTGCCGTCGCGCTACGACGCCGACCGCTGCATGTCGAACGCGACCTTGAACCGGGTCACGCAGATCGTGGCGGAGCGGGCCAAGGCTGCTGGCCTGCCGTTGGAGCCGTTCACCGTCCACGACTTGCGCCGTACCGGCTCTACGCTGCTCAACGAAATCGGCTTCAACCGCGACTGGATCGAGAAGTGTCTGGCACACGAAGACGGCCGTTCCTCGCGCTCGATCTACAACAAGGCCGAGTACGCCGAGCAGCGGCGCCACATGCTCCAAGAGTGGGCCAACATGGTCGATGCTTGGATCGACGGGCAGACCTACGTGCCGAAGCTGATGCCGGAGAACGTGGTCGTGCCGGCGTTGAGCGCGATGGCCTGAAGTGGCGCCTAGGTTGTCACTTGACAACCTAGGCAATCATCCCCATACTGAAGTATCACTGATGGCCCGTTCCTCTCATCCGAAGAAAGAGGTCGAGGAAGCTCTCAGGCACGCCGAAGGGCAGGGTTGGCGCGTCGAAGTCGGCGGCAGCCACGCTTGGGGGCGTATTTACTGTCCGTACAACGACGAGGAGTGCCGCTGCGGCGAGTTCTGCATCACGTCGGTATGGAGTACGCCGAAGAACCCCGGCAACCACGCCCGCGCCTTGCGGCGTGTCGTGGACAACTGCACCACGCATCGCAAGCAGCGCGAGGCTGGTGACGATGCCAAGGAGTAGCGCGATGGAATACACCTTTACCTTGAAGTACCAGCTTGCCGACGACTACCGCGACCCGGACGTGCTGGTCGAGTGCCTGGGCGAAGCCGGCTGCGACGATGCCTTGGTCGGCATAGGCCAGCCCGGACGGCTGGCGCTGGAGTTCACACGCGAGGCGGCCGATGCGGAGTCTGCCGTGCGTAGTGCGCTGGCGAATGTGCGCAGTGCCGTGCCGTCGGCCAAGCTGATCGAAGTTGCGCCGGATTTGGTTGGGCTGACCGACGTGGCCGATATCGTAGGGGTGTCGCGGCAGAACATGCGCAAGCTCATGTTGGCGCATCCGGGTAGCTTTCCCGCGCCGGTGCATGAGGGAAGTGCGTCGATCTGGCACCTAGCCGACGTGCTGGCCTGGTTGCAGGCCAAGGGCAGCTATTCGCTGGCCAAGGACGTGCTGGAAGTTGCGCGGGTGGCCCTGCAGGTCAACGTGGCAAAGGAAGGCCAACGCCTGCCACGCTCGGCGTCCAAGGAACTGCAAGCCTTGGTTGGATGAGGCGCGTTGTCGGCCTCATCCTTCTCTCGAACCCGCCCCAACAGGGCGGGTTTTTCGTAGGTGGACATCCGGTATTGAGGTGCTGCGGCGAGGGGCTTGTTTACGTGCCTCGACCCACGCTTCCACTTCGGCCAAGTCCCACACGACACAGCGCGGCGTCAGGTTGAAGCGGCGCGTGTGGATTCAACCGGTGAACGCAACACACTAAATCCTGCGTAAGCAGGAGGGTG
>NZ_WHOV01000091.1:0-22957 GCF_009765395.1 Pseudomonas sp. BAV 4579
AGATGTGTATAAGAGACAGGCCATGGCCACCGAGCACCTGCTCGGCCTGGGGCACCGCCGTATCGCACTGGTCTCGGGGCCGGCCCAGCAATCGGATCGCAGCGAGCGCCGCTTCGCCGGCTATTGCCAGGCGATGGCCGCCGCCGGCCTGCCGACGCTGCCGCGCCTGGAGCTGGCCAGCCACACCGACGCCGACTGGGCGGAGCTGGCGCCGCTGCTGGAGCGTCACGCCCCGACCGCCCTGCTCTGCACCAACGACCTGCTGGCCATCAGCGTCATCGCCGAACTGCAGCGCCACGGGGTGCCCGTGCCTGCCGACCTCTCGGTGGTGGGCTTCGATGGCATCGCCATGGGCGCCCGCCTCGAGCCCAGCCTGTGCAGCGTCATGCAGCCGTTGCAGAGCCTGGGCGCCGTGCTCGTCACCGAATTGCTGGCGCTGATCGCCGGCAGTGCCACCCACCAGCAGTGTCTGCCCTGCCTCGTCCGTCCCGGCACCAGTGCCGGCCCCTTGAAGGAGCCCTACCGATGAAATCACCCTTCCCCCTGCGTCGCCTCCTGGCCGGCGTGGTCCTGGCCTGTGGCCTGGCCAGCGCCCAGGCCGCCGAAACCGCCATCTGCTACAACTGCCCGCTGGAGTGGGCCGACTGGGGTGCCCAGCTCAAGGCCATCGCCGCCGACACCGGCATCGAAGTCCCCCAGGACAACAAGAATTCCGGCCAGTCGCTGGCTCAGCTGGTGGCCGAGCGCGAAGCCCCGGTGGCCGACGTCGTCTACTACGGGGTGACCTTCGGCATCCAGGCGGAAAAGGCCGGCGTGCTGGCCCCTTACCAACCCAAGCACTGGGACCAGGTTCCGACCGGCCTCAAGGACCCCCAGGGTGAATGGACCGCCATCCATTCCGGCACCCTCGGCTTCATGGTCAATACCCAGGCCCTGGGCGGCAAGCCGGTGCCACAGCGCTGGGCCGATCTGCTCAAGCCCGAGTACCGCGGCCTGGTGGGCTACCTGGACCCTTCCAGCGCCTTCGTCGGCTACGTCACCGCGGTGGCGCTCAACCAGGCCCTGGGCGGCAACCTCGACGACTTCGGTCCGGCCATGGCCTTCTTCAAGAAACTGGCCGCCAACGATCCCATCGTGCCCAAGCAGACCGCCTATGCCCGCCTGCTCTCCGGCGAGATCCCGATCCTGGTCGACTACGACTTCAACGCCTACCGCGCCCGCTACAAGGACAACGCCCCGGTGGCCTTCGTCATCCCCCAGGAAGGCAGCCTGACCGTGCCCTACACCATGAGCCTGGTGAAGGGCGCGCCGCACCGCGCCAATGGCGAGAAGGTGCTGGACTATGTGCTGTCGGACCAGGGCCAGGCGCTCTGGGCCCAGGCCTATCTGCGCCCGGTGCGGGACGTGCCGCTGCCGGCCGAGGTGAAGGCGCGCTTCCTGCCCGCCGCCGACTATACCCGCGCCGGCACCGTCGACTACGGTCACATGGCGGCGGTCCAGGAAGCCTTCGCCAAGCGTTACCAGGCCGAGGTGCGCTGAGATGCAGGGCCTCGCCGTTTCCTTCGGGCGCCGCCGGGGGCCGCGCCGGCTGCCCTGGCCGGTGCTGGTCGCCCTGGCACCGGCGAGCGCCTTCCTGCTGGCCTTCTGGCTGCTGCCGCTGGCGCAGCTGCTGGTGCTCGGCGCTCGCCCGGACGCCGCTGGCAGCTCCGGCTACTGGCAGGTGCTGACCAGCGCCGGCTATCTGTCCGGACTCGCCCAGACGGTGGCCCTGGCCGCCGTCACCACCCTGGCCACCCTGCTGGTGGCCAGCATCGCCGGCTGCTTCCTGGCGCGCCATGCCTTCCCTGGGCGCAGCCTGCTGGTGGCGCTGCTGACCTTTCCGCTGGCCTTTCCCGGCGTGGTGGTGGGCTTCCTGATCATCCTGCTGGGCGGTCGCCAGGGTCTGTTCGCCAGCCTTGGGCGTGGCCTGTTCGGCGAGCCCTGGGTGTTCGCCTATTCGCTGTTCGGACTGTTTCTCGGCTATCTCTATTTCTCCATCCCGCGGGTGATCCTCACGGTGATGGCGGCCTGCGAGACCCTCGACACCAGCCTGGAAGAAGCCGCCCGCTCCCTGGGCGCCGGGCTCTTCGCCGTGGTGCGCGACGTGCTGATCCCCGGCCTGACCCCGGCGCTGCTGTCCAGCGGCGCGCTGTGCTTCGCCACCGCCATGGGCGCCTTCGGCACCGCCTTCACCCTCGGCACGCGCCTGGCGGTGACGCCCATCGCCATCTACGACACCTTCACCAACTTCGCCAACTTCGGCGTCGCCGCGGCGCTCTCGGTGGTGCTTGGCCTCGTCACCTGGCTGGTCCTGCTGCTGGCCCGGCGCCTCGGCGGTGTCCAGGGAGACCCAAGATGAATCGCCCCCTGCGCTTCTGGCTGCAACTGCTGTTCACCCTGCTGGTGGCCGCCTTCCTATTGGTGCCGGTGCTGCTCTCGGTGCTGGCCGGCCTCACCCGCAACTACTTCCAGGGCCTTGCCAGCGGCCTCACCCTCGACTGGGTGCTGCAGGTCTGGCAGGCCTATGCCCCCACCGTCTGGCTGTCGCTGCAACTGGCGCTGGGCACGGCGGTCCTCGCGGTCGTGCTCGGCGTCCCGGCGGCCTATGCCCTGGTCCGGCTGGACAACCGCTTCGCCCGCGCCTTCGAGGAATTGCTGGTGTTGCCGGTGGCCATGCCCGGCTTCGCCTCGGCCCTGGCGCTGCTGCTGACCTACGGCCATCTCGGCGGCTTTCGCCGCAGTCCGGCGATCATCCTGGTGGGTCACCTGCTGTTCACCCTGCCCTTCCTGATCCGCCCGGTGATGGCGGTGCTCAGGCGCAGCCAGCTGCCGCTGCTGGAAGAGGCCGCCGCCAGCCTGGGCGCCGGTCCCTGGCGGCGCTTCTTCGGCGTGGTGGTGCCCAATGCCCGCGCCGGCATCCTCGCCGGCAGCCTCATGGTGATCACCCTCTCGCTGGGGGAATTCAACCTCACCTGGATGCTGCACACGCCCCTGACCAAGACCCTGCCGGTGGGCCTGGCCGACAGCTACGCCTCGGCGCGGCTGGAGGTGGGCTCCGCCTACACCCTGATCTTCCTCTTGCTGATCGTGCCGCTGCTGGTCGCCCTCCAGGCCCTCAGCGCCCGTCTCTCCCGTGGAGCCCTGCGATGACCCAAGGTACCGCCGTCCGCCTGCGCCACTGCGCCAAGACCTTTGCCGGGGGCCGCCAGGTGCTGCAGCCCCTGGACCTCGACATCCACCCGGGCGAGACCCTGGTGTTCCTCGGCCCCTCCGGCTGTGGCAAGACCACCACCCTGCGGCTGATCGCCGGCCTGGAGCAGCCCGATGCCGGTGGCCAGGTGTTGTTCGACGACCGCGACGTCACCGGCCTGCCCATCGAGCGGCGCGACGTCGGCATGGTGTTCCAGAGCTACGGCCTGTTTCCCAACCTGGACGTGGCCGGCAACATCGCCTACGGCCTGAAGATCCGTGGTCTGCCGCGCGCCGAGCGCGATGCCCGGGTCGCCGAGCTGCTGGCCATGATGCAACTCGAGGCCCTGGCCGAGCGGCGTATCCAGCAGCTGTCCGGTGGCCAGCGCCAGCGCATGGCCCTGGCCCGGGCGCTGGCGCCACGCCCCCGGGTGCTCCTGTTCGACGAACCCCTGGCGGCGCTGGACGCCCAGCTGCGCGAGCAGTTGCGGGCCGACATCGGCGCCCTGCTCCGCGAACTCGGCACCACCGCGGTCTATGTCACCCATGACCAGCAGGAAGCCCTGGCCCTGGGCGATCGCATCGTGGTGATGGGCGAAGGCCGCATCGCCCAGATCGGCACCCCGACGCAGATCTACCAGCGCCCAGCGAGTCGCTTCGTCGCCGGTTTCGTCGGCCAGCTCAACCGCTTCGAGGTGCGCGGCCACAGCGGCGCCGAGGTGGCGGTCGCCGGCGGGCGGCTGCCCTGGACCGGCGCAGCCAGCACCCTGTTCTGTCGCCCGGAACACCTGGAGCCGAGCGCGACGCCCGCGCAACTCACCGGCATCCTGGTCGGGCAATTCTTCCAGGGCGCCCATTCGCGGCTGCTGGTGGAGGTGGGCACCGGCCAGCCGCTGCTGGTGGACACCGCCCAGCCCCTGCAGGCGCAACCGGGCGACCTGCTGCACCTGAACGTGCGCCCCAACGCCCTCTTCACCCTCGCTTCCTAGGAGACCCCGATGCACGCGCCCTTCCTGCTAGCCCAGCTCAGCGACCTGCACATCAAGGCCGGCGGCCGGCTGTCCTACGGGGTGGTCGATACCTTCGGCGCCCTGCGCCTGGCGGTGGACCGCCTCAACGCCCTGCAACCGCGCCCGGATGCCCTGGTCATCACCGGCGACCTGGTGGACTTCGGCACCCCCGAGGAATACGCCACCCTGCGCGAGGTGCTGGCCGAGCTGGCCATGCCCTTCTTCGTCATTCCCGGCAATCACGACGACCGCGCCGCCCTGCGCACGGCCTTCGCCGATCACCCCTATCTGCCGGCCCAGGGCACCCTGGACTGGCAGCAGGACTGCGGCCCGCTGCGGCTGATCGGGCTGGATACCCATATCCCGGGCGAGCACGGGGGGCGTCTCGACGCCAGGCAACTGGCCTGGCTCGATGACCAGCTCGGCCAGGCACCCGACCAGCCGACCCTGGTGCTCCTGCACCATCCGCCGTTCCCGGTCGGCATCGGCCATATGGATCGCATCGGCCTGGACGGCGGCGCCGAACTGGAAGCCGTGATCCGCCGCCATCCCCAGGTGGAGCGGCTGCTTTGTGGTCATCTGCACCGGCTGATCCAGCGCCGTTTCGGCGGCACCCTGGCCTGCGTCTGTCCCGGCGTGTCGCACCAGGTCGACCTGGACCTGCGTGAGGCGGCGCCATCGCGCTTCCGCCTGGAGCCGCCGGGCCTGCTGCTGCATCGCTGGGCGGACGCGGCCCTGGTGACCCACCTTCTGCCGCTGGGCAACTATCCGGGGCCTTACCCTTTCTTCGCCGCCGATGGCCAGTTGCTGGACTGACACCGCCCCGTTTCGGGTCCTGAGGTAGCAGAGCGGCCGCTGCTGCGACCCAGGGTGGTGCAAAAGGTAACGCCGGCGCCTGACCGCGCGGACCTGCGGCCCAGCGCTGGCAAGCACTGGGCTCCCTGGCATGAGCCTTGCCTTGGCAGATTGGATACAAAAATCCAGGAAGCCAGTCCATGCCGCTCTCCGCCCTGTCCCGCTCCACCGCCCTGAGCGCCGAAGAAGAGGCCTATCGCCATCTGCTGCAGGCCATCTGCGCCGGGCACTATCGCAATGGCGAGCGGCTGATCGCCGAGGACATCGCCACCACCCTGGGCATGAGCCGCATGCCGGTGCGCAGCGCCTTCCAGCGCCTCGCCGCCGAAGGGCTGGTGATCCTCCGGCCGCATCGCGGCGCGGTGGTCAGCGGCCTGGACCTGGAGGACATGCGCGAGGTGTTCGAGATGCGCAGCGCCCTCGAAGGCCTGGCCATCCGCCTGGCCACGCCCCATGTCGGCCCCCGCGAGATGACGCGCCTGGAACGCCTGCTGGAAGACCTGGACGACGAGCAGGAACCCGGCGCTTGGGTCGCCCAGCACCGCGCCTTCCACGAATACCTGTGCAGCCTGGCCGGTCGGCCGCGGCTGCTGCGCCAGATCAATGGCCTCTATGCCCTGATCGAGCCGCACATGCAGCTCTGGCTGCACGTCGATCGCCCCCAGTCGGCCCGCGACGAGCACGCGCCCATCCTCGCCGCCCTGCGCGCCGGCGATGCCGCCGAAGCCGAGCGGGTGTTGCGCGAGCACATCGAGGGCACGGTGCCCGACCTGCTGACCTTCATCGAACGATCGGGCGACCAGACCCGAAGTACGCCCCCGCGCTGAGCCATCCGCCCTGCCCATCCCCGTCCTTCCGGAGAAGACCATGACCCGCCACCGGCTTTCCTGCAGTCTGCTCGCCCTGACCCTCGTCGCCGGCTTCACTCAGGCCGCCCCGCAGATCCCCGAGCGCCTGGCCAAGGCCTCCAAGATCACCTATTGCGGCGCTCTCGATACCCCGCCGATCGGCTTCTTCGACGAAGCCCAGAAGCCCAAGGGCCTCACCGTCGACCTCGGCGCCGAGATCGCCAAGCGCCTCGGCGACAAGAAGGTCGACTGGCGCGTGGTGCCCTTTTCCGGCCTGATCCCGGCGCTGCTGGCCGGCCAGTGCGATCTGCTGATCGACCAGCTGTTCGACAAGCCCGAGCGGCGCCAGGTGATCGACATCGTCAACTACATGTACTCCAGCCAGGCGGTGGTGGTGCCGGCGGGCAACAAGGCCGGCATCCACACCCTGGACGACCTCGCCGGCAAGAAGGTGGCGGTGCTCAATGGCTCCACCATCCGCACCCTGCTCGACGCCCACAACGAGGAGCTGAAGAAGGCCGGCAAGGCGCCCATGAAGCTGGTGGCCTACAACAGCGACACCGACGCCTTCCAGGCCCTGCGCCTGGGCCAGACCGACGCCTACGGCACCACCGTGGAAACCGCCGCCTACTACCAGGGCGTGGCGCCCGGCCAGTTCGAGACCGGCGTGCCGGCCTTCGCCCGCATCCTCACCGGGATCGGCGTGCGCAAGGACGACAGCCAGCTCAGCAGCGCCCTCACCCAGATCCTCGCCGACATGAAGGCCGATGGCAGCTACGCCACCCTCATGGCCAAGTGGCACCTGGAAGGCGACAAGCTCGATTAAGGGAAGGCCACGATGAACTTCAGCTGGGATGTGTTCTGGCAGTACCTGCTGCACCCGAGCGACGTCTACCTCTACGGCCTCGGGCTGACCTGCGTCATCGCCATCGGCGCCATGCTGCTGGGCTGCGCGCTCGGCCTGCTGGCGGCGCTGGCACGGCTGTCGCGCTACCGGGCGCTGCAATACCCGGTGCGCGGCTATGTCTGGCTGATGCGCGGCACGCCGCTGCTGGTGCAGATCGTCTTCCTCTACACGGCCCTGGCGGCCGGCGGCATCTTTCGCTTCGAGGACCTGGACCTGGGCTTCCTGGTGATCCCGGGCAACATCCAGGCGGCCATCATCGCCCTGGGCCTCAACGAAGGCGCCTACATGGCCGAGATCATCCGCGCCGGCATCGGTGCGGTGGATCGCGGCCAGTACGAGGCGGCGCGCTCCCTGGGCATGACGCCGGCCAAGCTGATGCGCCGCATCGTGCTGCCCCAGGCGCTGCGGGTGATCATCCCGCCGCTCGGCAACGAGTTCAACGTGATGCTCAAGAACACCACCCTGGTCAGCGTCATCGGGGTGCAGGAGCTGCTGCTCAGCACCCAGATGATCACCTCGGCGACCTTCCGCGTCTTCGAGCTGTACCTGGTGGTGGCCATCTACTTCCTGGTCCTGACCACCCTCTGGGGCTTCTTCCAGGCCTGGCTGGAGCGGCGCTTCGGCAGGGCCGACGGTCAGCGACCCACCGCCACCGGCCGGCTGTTCAGCCTGCAGGGCTTCAAGCTACGGGGACGCTAGCCATGACCACCACGCAAGAATCCGTGATCCAGGCGCTGGAGGTGCACAAGGCCTTCGGCGAGCTGGAGATCCTCAAGGGGGTGAGTCTGGAGGTGCGCCGTGGCGAGGTGGTGGTGCTGATCGGCGCCTCCGGCTCGGGCAAGACCACCTTCATCCGCTGCCTCAACCACCTGGAAGACATCCAGGGCGGCACCATCCGCGTCAACGGCGAGCTGATGGGCTTTCGCGAGCGTGCCGATGGATCGAGAGTCAGGGACTCCGAGCGCAATATCGCCCGCCGCCGCCGCGACATCGGCATGGTGTTCCAGAGGTTCAACCTCTTCCCGCACATGACGGTGCTGGAAAACATCATCGAGGCGCCGATCCAGGTGCTGGGCGTGGCGCGCGCCGCCGCCGTGGAACAGGCCCGCGCCCTGCTCGCCCGGGTGCGGCTGTCCGACAAGGCCGAGCACTATCCGGCGCAACTCTCCGGCGGCCAGCAACAGCGCGTGGCCATCGCCCGCGCCCTGGCCATGAAGCCCCAGGCCATGCTGTTCGACGAACCCACCAGCGCCCTCGACCCGGAAACCGTCGGCGAGGTGCTGCAGGTGATGAAGGAGCTGGCCGAAGACGGCATGACCATGGTGGTGGTGACCCACGAGATGGGCTTCGCCCGCGAGGTGGCCGATCGCGTGGTGGTGCTGCACCAGGGCGAACTGATCGAGGAAGGCCCGCCGGCCCAGGTGTTCGGCAATCCCACCCATCCGCGCACCCGCGAATTCCTCAGCCGCGTGCTCTAGACCGGAGACCTCCATGGCCGTTCGTCCCCTGCTGGCCGCCCTCGCCCTCTGCCTGACGCCCCTGACCCAGGCCGCCGAGTCCGAGGTACGTTTCTACAACTGGTCGGACTACATAGGTCCAAACACCCTCAAGCAGTTCACCCAGGCCAGCGGCGTCCAGGTGCGCTACGACGTCTTCGACACCAACGAGATGCTCGAAGCCAAGCTGCTGTCCGGCCACTCCGGCTATGACCTGGTGGTGCCGTCCAACCAGTTCCTCACCAAGCAGATCAAGGCGGGCGCCTACCAGCCGCTGGATCGCAGCCGGCTGTCCAACTGGCAGCACCTGGATCCACGGCTCATGCAGCGCCTGGAAGCGGCCGATCCCGGCAATCGCTACGCCGTCCCCTACCTCTGGGGCACCGTGGGCATCGGCTACAACGCCGCCAAGGTGCGCGCCGCCCTGGGCGATGGCGCTCCGGTGGATTCCTGGGACCTGCTGTTCAAGCCGGAGAACCTGGCCAGGCTCAAGGGCTGCGGCGTGGCCCTGCTCGATGCGCCGCAAAAGGTCTTCGCCCAGACCCTGCACTACCTGGGCCTGGACCCCAACAGCCGGAATCCCGAGGACTACCGCAAGGCCTCCGCGTTGCTGCAGCAGCTCAAGCCGTCGGTGACCTATTTCAGCTCCAGCAAGTACATCACCGACCTGGCCAACGGCGACGTCTGCGTGGCCCTGGGCTATTCGGGCGATGTCCTGCAGGCCCAGAGCCGCGCCAGGAAAGCCGGCAAGACCAGCGACGTGCGCTACGTGATCCCCAGGGAAGGCGCCAATCTCTGGTTCGACATGCTGGCCATCCCCAAGGACGCCAAGAATCCCCAGGGGGCCCTGGCGCTGATCGACTACCTGCTGCGCCCCGAGGTGATCGCCCCCGTCAGCGACTATGTCGGCTACGCCAATCCCAACCGCGACGCCACCGCCCTGCTCGATGCCAAGGTCCGCGACAACCCGGGCATCTACCCGAGCGCGGCCATCGCCGAGCGCCTCTACGTCTCCGCCGATCTGCCGCCGCAGATCCAGCGGCTGATGACCCGCGAGTGGACCCGCATCAAGACCGGACAATGACCCCGAAGAGCCTGCCATGCTGAATTTCTCTGCCCACGACTACCCCTACGCCTCGCAACGCCAGAGCGTCTTCGCGCGCAATGGCATGGTCGCCACCTCCCAGCCGCTGGCCGCCGAAGCCGGCATCACCATGCTGCGCCAGGGTGGCAACGCCATCGACGCGGCCATCGCCACCGCCGCGGCCCTGACCGTGGTGGAACCTACCGGCAATGCCATCGGCGGCGACGCCTTCGCCCTGGTCTGGGTCAAGGACCAGCTGCACGGCCTGGACGCCAGCGGCCATGCCCCGGCCAGCCTCGACATCGCCACGGTCAAGGCCGCCGGCCACGAGCGCATGCCGGTGCACGGCTGGCTGCCGGTCACGGTGCCGGGCTGTCCCGCCGCCTGGGCCGAGTTGTCGCGGCGCTTCGGCAAGCTGCCCTTCGCCACCCTGTTCGAACCCGCGATCGCCCTGGCCCGCGATGGCTTTCCGGTGTCGCCGGTGGTCGCCCACCAGTGGCGCATCGCCCAGGCCGAGTACCAGGCCAGCCGCGACCAGGCGCCCGAGCTTGCAGCCTGGTTCGACACCTTCCTCATCGACGGCCAGGCGCCGGTCGCCGGCCAGCTGTTTCGCAACCCCGCCCAGGCCCGCACCCTGGAGGAACTGGCACAGACTCGCTGCGAGAGCTTCTACCGGGGCGCCATCGCCAAGCGCCTGGCCGAGCATGCCGCGGCCAGCGGCGGTCACCTGACCACGGCGGACCTGGCCGGCTACCAGCCGCGCTGGGTGGAGCCGATCAAGGTCGACTACCGCGGCTATCAGGTGTGGGAGATTCCGCCGAGTGGCCAGGGCCTGATCGCCCTCATGACCCTGAACATCCTCAAGGGCTACGACTTCGACCAGCGCGACAGCCAGCTCACCTGGCACCGTCAGCTGGAGGCCATGAAGAAGGCCTATGCCGACGGCCTGCACTACATCACCGATCCCGAGCACATGAGAGTCGCCGCCAGCGTCCTGCTGGACGACACCTACGCCGACCGCCGCCGCGCCGAGATCACCGACCAGGCCCAGCCGCCGCTGCACGGCGATCCCCAGGCCAGCGGCACCGTCTACATCGCCGCCGCCGATGGCGAGGGCAACATGGTGTCCTTCATCCAGAGCGCCTACCACGGCTTCGGCTCCGGCGTGGTGCTGCCCGACAGCGGTATCGGCCTGCAGAATCGCGGTTCGGAGTTCAGCCTGGATGCCGGCCACTCCAACGCCCTGGCGCCGGGCAAGCAGACCTTCCACACCATCATCCCGGGTTTCCTGAGCAAGGGTGACGTACCCATCGGCCCCTTCGGCGTCATGGGTGGCTACATGCAGCCCCAGGGCCATGTGCAGATGGTGGTGAACCTGGTGGACTTCGGCCTCAATCCCCAGGCGGCGCTGGACGCCCCGCGCTGGCAGTGGCTGGGGGAGATGAAGGTCGGCATCGAACAGGCGGCTTCCCGCGCCCTGGCCAGCGGCCTGGCGCGGCGCGGTCACCAGATCGAGATCGCCCACGACTCCACCGACTTCGGTCGCGGCCAGATCATCGTCCGCGATCCCCAGACCGGCGTGCTCTGCGGCGGCACCGAGCCGCGCGCGGATTCCCATATCGCGGTCTGCTGACCGCCGGGACGGCCCCGCCCGGCTCCGGGCGGGGCACTCCCTCAGAGCGCGATACCGGCCGCCCTGGCACGGGCGGCGTGCAGCTTGCGATAGCTGTCGATCAGCCGCAGGTGCTTGTCGAGGCCTTCCAGCCTCAGGCTGGTGGGCGTCAGGCCAGGGAAGCGCACCTCGCCCGAGACCGAACCCAGGGCGGCGTCCAGGCGCTCCTCGCCGAACATCCGGCGGAAGTTGACCTCGAAGTCGGCCAGTTCCAGTTCGTCGTCCATTTCGACTTCCAGCACCGCATTGAGCGCCTGGTAGAACAGGCCGCGCTCCAGGGTGTTGTCGTTGAACTGGAGGAAGGTCTCGACCTCTTCCTTGGCCTCTTCGAATTGCTGCAGCGCCAGGTGAATGAGCAGCTTGAGCTCCAGCACGGTCAGCTGGCCCCAGACGGTGTTCTCGTCGAATTCCACGCCGATCAGGGTGGCGATGCGGGTGTAGTCGTCCACCTGGGTATCGTCCAGGCGTTCGAGCAGGGACTCCAGGGCCGCATCGTCCAGCTGGTGCAGGGTGAGGATGTCCTCGCGCACCGCCAGCGCCTTGTTGGTGTTGTCCCAGATCAGGTCCTCGACCGGATAGATCTCCGAATAGCCCGGCACCAGGATGCGACAGGCCGGCGCGCCCAGTTCCTCGTACACCGCCATGTAGGCTTCCAGATCCCGTTCGGCGAGGATGCCGAACAGGGTGGCGGCCTCCTGGGCGGTGGCATCTTCGCCCTCGCTGGAAAAGTCCCAGTCGACGAAGTCATGGTCGGCCCTGGCGCTGAAGAAGCGCCAGGAGACCAGGCCGCTGGAGTCGATGAAGTGCTCGACGAAGTTGTTCGGCTCCATCAGCGCCTGGCTCTCGAAGGTCGGCTGCGGCAGGTCGTTGAGGCCCTCGAAGCTGCGGCCCTGAAGGAGCTCGGTGAGGCTGCGCTCCAGGGCGATCTCCAGACGCGGATGGGCGCCAAAGGAGGCGAACACCCCGCCGGTGCGCGGATTCATCAGGGTCACGCACATCACCGGGAATTCGCCACCCAGGGAGGCATCCTTGACCAGCACCGGAAAGCCCTGGGCTTCCAGACCGCGAATACCCTCGACGATGGCGGGATAGCGCGCCAGCACCGCCTCGGGCACGTCGGGCAGCGCCAGTTCGCCTTCGAGGATCTCGCGCTTCACCGCCCGCTCGAAGATTTCCGACAGGCACTGCACCTGGGCTTCGGCCAGGGTGTTGCCGGCGCTCATGCCGTTGCTGAGGTAGAGGTTCTCGATCAGGTTCGAGGGGAAATACACCACCTCGCCATCGGACTGGCGCACGAAGGGCAGCGCGCAGATGCCGCGCGCCACGTTGCCGGAATTGGTGTCGTGCAGGTGCGAGGCGCGCAGTTCGCCTTCCGGGTCGTAGAGCTTGCGGCAATGGCGATCGAGGATCTCCCGGGGCAGCGCATCCTTGGGCCCGGGCTGGAACCAGCGCTCGTCGGGGTGGTGGACGAAGGCCGCGTTGCCGATGGCCTCGCCCCAGTACTGGTCGTTGTAGAAGAAGTTGCAGTTGAGGCGTTCGATGAATTCGCCCAGCGCCGAGGCCAGGGCCGCTTCCTTGGTCGCGCCCTTGCCGTTGGTGAAGCACAGCGCCGACTGCACATCGCGCAGGTGCAGCGACCAGACGTTGGGCACGATGTTGCGCCAGGAGGCGATCTCCACCTTCATGCCCAGATCAGCGAGGATGCCGGAGAGCTTGGCGATGGTCTCTTCCAGCGGCCGGTCCTTGCCGGGGATGTAGGTTTGGCTACCGGTATCGCTGGGCAGCAGCAGGGCCTGGGCATCGGCGTCCAGACTCTCTACCGCCTCGATGACGAAGTCGGGACCGGCCTGCACCGCCTTCTTCACCGTGCAGCGGTCGATGGATCTGAGGATGCCCTGGCGATCCTTGTCGGAGAGATCGGCAGGCAGCTCGACCTGGATCTTGAAGGTCTGCTTGTAGCGATTCTCCGGGTCGACGATGTTGCTCTGCGCCAGGCGGATGTTGTCGGTGGGAATGTCGCGGGTCTGGCAGTAGAGCTTGACGAAATAGGCCGCGCAGAGCGCCGAGGACGCCAGGAAATAGTCGAAGGGTCCCGGGGCCGAGCCGTCACCCTTGTAGCGGATGGGCTGATCGGCGATCACCGAGAAGTCGTCGAACTTGGCCTCGAGCCTCAGGTTGTCGAGAAAATTGACCTTGATTTCCATGCACAGCATTCCGGTTTGGCGACAGAGTGGCCGCCATTATCCGGACAAAGGGCCGTGGGTGATATGCAGGCTGTCGTCTCGTAGACCACGGGGCCGGCCTCGTCAGTCGTTAGTCCAGCAGAAGGATGCCGTCTGGATAGCGTGCACAGAGGAAGTCGACGAAGGCCTTCACCTTAGGGCTCTGCAGTCGTCGCGAGGTGTGCAGCACCCAGAGTTCGGTCTCACCGGCCAGGGTGCCCCAGCGCCTGAGCGCGCCTTCGTCCAGCTGCCGTTGCACCAGCGAGAGCGGCAAGAGCGCCGCACCCGCCCCGGCGAGGACTGCCTCGCGGATGGTCAGCAGTGAGGTCAGCTGCAAGACCGGCTGGGGCAGGAAGCGCTTGCCGCCCTCCGTCAGCGTCCAGACCTCGCCCTCGCGCTGGCCGGGCATGACCACCGCAGGCAGAGGCGCAGGCTCGGCGCCAGCAGTCGGAGGGCCTTCGAGGCCCGGGGCGGCGACCAGCACCCGGCGGTCCCGGGCGAAGCAGCGACCCACCAGGGTGCTGGCGGGCGCGGGGTTGATCCGAATGGCCAGGTCGAAGTGTTCCTCCACCAGATCGACCAGGCGATCCTCGGCCACTGCCTCGATCAGGATCTCCGGGTACTGCCGGCGAAAATCCGCACTCAGCCGGCCCAGCGCCACCTGGGAAAACAGCAGCGGCGCCGCGATGCGCAACCGCCCACGTGGCACCGCCACCCCCTCCTGCACCGCCGCCAGCGCCTCCTGCAACTCGCGCAGCGGCCCCAGGGTCCGGGCCGCCAGGTCGGCACCGGCCGGCGTCAGGACGAGGCTGCGTCCACCCCGCTCGATCAGCCTGACGCCCAGGGCGACTTCCAGTTCGGCCAGTCGCCGCGACAGGCTGGCCTTGGGTCGACCACTGGCGCGACTGGCCTTGCCAATGCCGCCGTGGGTGGCGATGAGCTGGAAGTCGAGGAGCAGACTGAAGTCCAAGGCACTGTCTCGATTGTGGAACGGTATGTCCCCATCCTAGCGGCTATTGGTTCGATATGGGACGACTTAAGGTGGCGCTACCCCTCACCCACCTGGAGTTACCGACATGACCATCCTCGTCACTGGCGCCACCGGCCGCGTAGGCCGCCACCTCGTGCAACAGCTCGTGCAGCGCGATGCCAAGGTGCGGGTGCTGACCCGCACTCCGGCCAGCGCCGATTTTCCTGCCACCGTCGAAGTCATGCAGGGCGACCTGCTGGATCTCGCTGCCTTGCGCCGCGCCTTCGCTGGCGTCTCCACCCTTTTCCTCCTCAACGCCGTGACCGGCGACGAATTCACCCAGGCGCTCATCACCCTCAACATCGCCCGGGAAAGCAGCGTCGAACGGGTCGTCTACCTCTCGGTCTTCGGCGCCGACAGCGCGGTCAACGTACCGCACTTCGCGGTGAAATTCGGCGGCGAGCGGATGCTGGACGCCATGGGTTTCAGTGCCACCGTCCTGCGGCCCACCTACTTCATCGACAACGAGGTCATGATCAGGGACATCATCCTGCAGCATGGGATCTATCCCATGCCCCTCGGCGGCAAGGGCGTGGCCATGGTCGACGCCCGGGATATCGCCGAGGTCGCCGCTCTCGAACTCATCCGCCGCGATCAGGCGATCGACAGGCTGCCCAGCGAAACGATCAACCTGGTGGGACCGGACAACCTCACCGGCGCAGGCGCCGCGGCGATCTGGAGCGAGCTGCTGGGCCGCCCTGTCCACTACGCCGGTGACGATCCGCGCGGCTTCGAGCAGAACATGGCGACCTTCATGCCGGCCTGGATGGCCTACGAGATGAGGCTCATGGCCGAGCGCTATGTCAGCGACGGCATGCTGCCCGAGCCCGGCGACCGCGAACGGCTGGTCCGGCTGCTGGGGCGACCGCTGCACAGCTATCGGGACTTCGCCAGGGCGCTGATCGGCTGAGCGCCGCACCCCATCCCGTCTGGACGACGCTCGGAGTTGGTACTTCGAGCGAGCGGCAGTGTCCCATGAAGGACAGTGCCCTCATGTGGAGCACCGTATCCGCCCGGGCACAGCCAGATACCGCGCCCACCAGCCCGCCTGTTCAGGAGCATCCCATGTGCGGCCGCTTTGCCCAGTACCGTTATGCCCTCGATTACCTGGATGCCCTGGGCGCCGCGCCTGCGGATGTCCGCAGCGGCCTGGAGCCCCGCGCCCTGGGTCGCTACAACGTGGCGCCGGGCACCCGCGTCCAGCTGCTGCACCAGCAGCAGGATGGCCTGCACCTGGACCCGGTGCTCTGGGGCTACCAGCCCGCCTGGGCGCGCCAGGCCAAGCGTCCGCCGGTGATCAATGCGCGCGTCGAAACGGCGGCCAGCAGCCGGATGTTTCGCGGCCTCTGGAAGAACGGCCGTGCCCTGGTGGTCGCGGATGGCTGGTACGAATGGAAGAAGGACCCCGCAGACCCCAAGCTCAAGCAGCCCTACTTCATCCGGCTGAAATCCGGCGAGCCGCTGTTCTTCGCCGCCATCGGCCACTTCCGCCCGGCTGACCAGGCGCCCCAGGAGGATGACGGCTTCGTCATCGTCACCGCCGCTTCCGACGCCGGCATGGTCGATATCCATGACCGCCGCCCGCTGGTCCTGCCGCCGGCCGTGGCCCGCGAATGGCTGGACCCCGAGCTGTCCATGGAGCGCGCCGCCGAGATCGGTGAAAAAGAAGGCACGCCGGTGGCGGCCTTCGACTGGTATCCGGTCGGCAAGGCCGTGGGCAGCGTGAAGAACGATGGGCCCGAACTGCTGGAGCGGATCAAGGAGCCGCTGGTGTAGCGGAGCGACGGAGGCTCTCCGCCGGACACTGACGCGCCGGGTTAGGCTTCAGCGACCTGGCGATCCACCCCCGAACCGCCGCCGATAATCCCCCGGGCTCAGCCCCACCACGCGGGTGAAGACCTTGCGGAAGGCACCGGGATCGCTGTACCCCACTTCCCAGGCGACCCGTTCGAGGGGCAGGCGGCTGGCCTGCAGCAACTCCCGAGCACGACCGACGCGCAGTTGCTGGCCGTAGGCGGTGGCGGTCATGCCGGTGGCCTGGCGAAAGCGGCGCAGAAAGGTGCGCGGTTCCAGGCCGGCGCGGCGGGCCAGGCTGTCCAGAGCGAGGTCCTGGGCGCCGGTCTCCTGCAACCACGTCTGCACAGCGAGGATGGCGCTGTCGCCGTGGCTGAGGCGCGGGGAAAAGGCGCTGTAGTAGCGCTGCTGTCGACCCGGCGGGTCGATGACCAGGATGCGCGCAGTGTCGAGCATCCGCTTGGCGCCCAGGTAGCGATCGACCAGGCGCAGGCCGAGGTCGGTCCAGGCCATGAGACCGCCCGCGGTGACGAGATCCTCGCCATCGATGAGAAGCTGGTCGGCGTCCAGGCTGACGGCAGGAAAACGCGCATTGAAGCGCTCGACATGGAGCCAGTGGGTGGTGGCGCTGCGACCGTCGAGCAAGCCGGTTTCCGCCAGCAGAAAGGCGCCGGCGCAGATCGAGGCCAGACGCACGCCGCGCTGATGCTGCCGACGTAGCCACTCGCGATAGGGCGTAGCAGCCTCCGCTGTGATCGGCTCAGCCAGGCTGGGTGGCAGGATCAGCACGCTGGGTGAGCCGCTCGCTGCGGGCAGCGAGTCGTAGACCCGGCTGGGCGCTGCTGCGCCCTCCTCCAGCCGCCAGTGGCTGACGCGCAAGCGGGGCCGCTCGGCATCCTCCGCCGTTCCCGTGAAGCGTCCGGCGATCTCGAACAGATCGGTGAGGCCGTGCACCGTCGCCCATTGCACACCGGGATAGAGCAGCAGACCGAGTTCGATCGGCGGTTGATCGTGCATGTGTCGCTGGCGCCCCTGAAGTTGTCGGTCACGCCTCTTCGCCCGGAGGCGCGGCTGGCCAATCATGGCCGGACCCAAACCTTAAGCATCTTCCGAGAGGCTGGACATGAGCAAGCACGCCGTCGTCGTCATCGATCTGCAGAACGAATACCTTCCCAGCGGCAAACTGCCCCTCAGGGGCATCGAGGCTGCGGTCGCCAAGGCCGCGCGGATCATCGCCCACGCCCGCGACCAGGGCATTCCGGTGATCCATGTGCAGCATCAGTCGCTCAGCGCCGAGGCGCCGATCTTCGTGCCCGGCAGCGATGGCGTCGAGATCCAGGCGGCGGTCGTGCCCCGAGCCGGCGAGCCGGTGGTGGTGAAGCACTATCCCAATGCCTTTCGCGAAACCAATCTCAGGCACCTGCTGGACGAGCGCGGTATCGAGTCGCTGGTGGTGGTGGGCGCCATGAGCCACATGTGCATCGACGCCGGCGTCCGCGCCGCGGCCGATCTGGGCTATGCCGTGACCGTGATCCACGACGCCTGCGCCACCCTGGATCTGGAATTTGAGGGCGTCAGGGTGCCGGCGGCCCAGGTGCATGCCGCCCTGATGGCGGCGTTGGCCTTCGCCTATGCGACGCTGGAAGCCACCGACGCCTATCTCGCCGGCTGAAACGCCGCCGCGCCTGCGGCGACGTCCGGCACCCCCTGGTCGATCAGCCCCAGCCGCGCGACCCGGGTGCCTGGCGGCAGCAGGGCGCCCGGCGCGATGACCGCATTGGCGCCCAGCCGGCAGCCGTCGCCGATCAGGGCGCCGAACTTGACCACCCCGGTGTCTATCACCTGGTCGCCGTGGCGGATGCGGATGAGCGCGCCGTCACTTTCGTTGCGGTAGTTGGCGACGATGGCCCCCGCCTCCAGATTCACCCCGCTGCCGATCAGCGAATCCCCGACGAAGTTGAAGTGGGCGGGCTTGCTGCCGTCCAGCAGCAGGCTGCTCTTCAGCTCGCAGGCCGGGCCTACCACGCAGTGAGCGCCCAGATGGACACCGCCGCGCAGATAGGCGCCGGCCGCCACCAGGGTGCCGGGGCCGATGATGACCGGCCCCTTGAGTATGGCACCGGCCTACACCACCGCCGTCTCGTGGATGGCGCTGTCGCCCTGGCGGCGATAGCCGGGACCGAGCCGCGCCAGCAGCAGCCTGACCCGCTGCTCGCAGGCGCCGGTATGGGTCCAGGGCTGAGCGGGTTCCAGACCCAGGGTGGGCCAGGCAGCGATGAAGGTGGCGATATCCAGGTCAGGCATGACGGGCCTCGGCAGTGGTGGGACGCCTGTCGATTCTGACCCGGTTCCGCTGCCTGATGCTCGCCCCGGCGGGCGAAAGATTCAGCCGTCGCGCAGGCGCCCCAGATGACCGCTGAGCATGGCCGCGACGGTGCGGCAGGTGCTTTCCGCCGGCAGCTCCTCATCGAACAGCAGCTCCACGGTGGAGGGGATCAGCTCGACCACGATCCGCGCGACCTGGGCGACGGTGGCCGGCGGTACGCCAGGCAGCAGCAGCACCAGCAACGCGGTCTGCTGCGCCGCCACCCGGCGGTGCGAATCCAGGCGTACGTGCTCCAGCGAGGGCACCGCGCGCAGCGCCTTGAGGATCCACATGCCCCCGGCGGTCTCGGCCGTGACCCGGTAGGTATCCAGCAAAAGCCCGGTCAGGACGTCTTCCACCCGCTCCAAAGGACCGGCCAGCAGCTCGGCATTGATCCGCCCGTCTATCTGCGCATTCTGCTTCTCCAGCAGGCGCCGACCCAGCTCCTCCAGCAGGGCGTACTTGTTGGGGAAGTAGCGGTAGAGCGCCGGCGGGGTCAGCCCCGCGCAGTCGCAGACCAGATTGGTCGACAGCCGCTCGATGCCAACCTGACAGAGCACCTCCGCCGCCGCCGCCAGGATGCGTTCGTAGGTTTCCGCCGCCCGCTGCTGGCTGGGGCGGGCCTTGGGCGTGGCGCGGGAGGATGGAGCGGACTCTTTGGCGACCATGAAAAAGCTCTCGGCTAGACGAAAAAACCCTTGATGGGCAGTAAAATGATAGTTATAACTATCGTGTAGCGATAACTATCATATCAGCAACAGCCTTGCCTTACTGCCTCCAGCCACAACCACAACAATCAGCAGGAGTCTCCTCCATGAAAACACCCCTCGCGCTCGCCGCCGCCTTATTGGCGCTCCCCCTCGCCCCCGTGCTGGCCGCTGACGCCGCACCGGTCCAGGGCCTCTGGCTGACCGCCGACCAGGGCGCCGCGGTCAAGGTCATGCCCTGCGCCGACAACGCCGGTGCCCTGTGCGGCACCATCGTCTGGGACAAGGACGCCGGCAATGCCCATGACACCTGCGGCACCCGCATCTTCCAGATGAGTCGCGACGACGGCGGCACCTGGCGCGACGGCTGGGTGTTCGATCCGCGCGATGGCAAGAAGTACAAGGGCTACGTCCGCCGCAAGGGCGACGACCTCAACATCCGCGCCTATGTCGGCACCGAGGTGCTCGGCAAGACCGAACAGCTCACCCCGCTGAGCGCCCTTCCCGCCACCCCGCACTGCAGCTAAGCCACCGCAAGGAGCGACCCCATGAACCGGATTCTTTACCGCACCCAGGCGGCGGCCCTGCTGTGCCTGAGCGTTCTCGGCAGCGCGGTCCAGGCCGACGACGACCTGGCCAGCTATGCCCTGACCATCACCCCGCGTCTGCTCTCGGACGTGCGTAACCGCGGCATCTCCGACTCGCTCAATCGGCCGGGGGCCAAGGTCACCGTGGAATTCGCCCACGAAAGCGGCCTGATCGGCCTGGCGGAAATCGGCACCGTGAGCAAGAAGCAGTTCATCGACGGCGATGGCGCCAACGTGCTGCTGGCCGGCGGCTATCGCTTCGGCGATCCGGAGGCCTGGCATTTCGGCTTCGGTCTGGCCGGGGAATTCTTTCCCGGCGCCCACTTCAAGGCGCCCAGCCGCATCGATCCGGAGACCGGCGCCCCCGATGGCTGGCGCAGCACCAACTACAACAGCCAGTTCGCTGTGCTGGAGGTCGGCTACGGGGCCCTGCAGGGGCGCATCCTCAACGTGCTCTCGGAAAACTATCGCGGCGCCAACACCGCCGGGGTCTGCGGCGCCCAGCTGCAATTCAATCCCGACCCGACCAAGGGCCTGGAGTGCTATGCCAAGGGCGAGCACAACTCCCGCGGCAGCCTGCTCTACGACCTGGACTATCGCTACGAGCTGACCCCGCGCACCAGCCTCAAGCTGCACGCCGGCTACCAGCAGATCCGCAACTTTTCCGAGGCCAACTTCAGCGACTACGGCGTGGGCCTGGTGCATCGCCACTGGGGCTTCGACTTCGGCCTGGACTACCTGAGCCCCCACACCCGGGCGCGCGAACTCTATATCGCCGAAGACGGCGACCATCAGCGCGCGACGGACGAGGCCCGCTGGGTGCTGTCCGTGGCCCGCCCCTTCTGAGCCGGCGCCCATGAAACCTCACGTCTTCGCCACGCCGCCCGCACCGGCCCAGGCCACCGCCCTCGACGGCCTGGTGCTGGTGGTGGACCTCGGCACCTCCGGCTGCAAGAGCGCCTTGGTCACCCTCGGCGGCGAGGTGGTCGCCTGGACCTTCCATGGGGTCAGCCTGTACGTCGAAGGCCACAGCGCCGAACAGGAACCGGAAGACTGGTGGCAGGCCTTCCTGCGCGGGGCCGGCGAATTGCTGGCAGCGGACCCGGCACGGCGGCGGCGGGTGGTGGCGGTGTGCTGCTCGACCCAGACCGAGGGCACGGTGTGCGTGGACGCCAACGGCCAGGCCCTGGGCCGGGCGCTGCTCTGGCTGGACATGCGCGGCGCCGAATCCGTGGCGCGGCGGGTCGGCGGCGGCCGGCTGAAGGTGGCCGGCTACTCGCCATTCAAGCTGTGGCGCTGGATCCGCCTCACCGGCGGCGCACCCGCGCTGTCGGGCAAGGATTCGGCGGGCCATATCGCCTATCTGCAGGACCACCAGCCGGAGCGCTATGCGCGCACGGTGAAGTTTCTCAATGTCCTCGATTTCATGAATCTGCGCCTCACCGGGCGCTGCTGCGCCACCGCCGATTCCATCTGCACCGCCTGGATCACCGACAACCGCGATTCGCGCCAGGTGAAGTACGACGCCGGGCTGATCCGCACCCTGGGCTTCGACCGCGACAAGCTGCCCGACCTGGTGGATTCCGCGGAGGTGATCGGCACCCTGACCGGCGCGGTGGCCGATCAGCTCGGTCTGCCGCGCAGCACCCCGGTGGTGGCCGGCTCGGTGGACACCTCGGCGGTGGCGGTGGGCTCCGCGGTGGAAGACTTCGCGCCGCACCTCTACCTGGGCACCTCCTCCTGGCTGGGCGCCCATGTGCCCTTCAAGAAGTCCGATGTCCTGCGCCACATGGCCGCCGTGCCCAGCGCGGTCAAGGGCCGCTACCTGGCCATGGCGCTGCAGACCGCGGCGGGTGCCAACCTGTCCTTCCTGCGCGACAAGGTGCTCTACCACCCGGACGAACTCCTCAGCGACGAGCAGCATCCGGATCTCTATGCCCTGCTCGATCGCATCGCCGCCCGGGTGCCGGCCGGCGCCCGCGGGCTGCTCTACACCCCCTGGCTGTATGGCGAGCGCAGCCCGGTGGACGATCCCAGCCTGCGCGCGGCGCTGATCAACCTGTCGCTGGAGCACACGCTGGAAGACATCATCCGCGCCTTTCTCGAAGGGGTGGCGCTCAACACCCGCTGGATGCTGGAACCCTTCGGCCGCTTCCTCGGCCGCCGACCGGAGCGGATCACGGCGGTGGGCGGCGGCGCCCAGTCCAATCTCTGGTGCCAGATCATGGCCGACGTCACCGGTCACGTGATCGCCCAGCCCGCCGCGCCCATCCAGGCCAATGCCCGGGGCTCGGCCTATATCGCCGCCGCCGGCATCGGCGCCCTGACCTTCAGCGACGTGCCGGCGCTGCAGCGACCGCCGCGTCTCTACCAGCCCTGCCCCCAGGCGCGGGCGCGCTACGACGACAGCTACGCCACCTTTCTCGAAGTCCGCCGGCGCCTGGCGCCGCTCTACCGCCGCCTCGACCCCAACCAGGGAGCCCGACCATGAGCGATACCCTCGAAGCGCGCGAACAGGTGGTCGATCTCGGCCTGCACCTGGTGCGCCGCGGCTTCTTCGCCGCCACCGGCGGCAACCTGGCCCTGCGCCTGGACGCCGAGCGCATCGCGGTGACCCCCTCGGCCCTCGACTATTACCAGATGGGCGCGGAAGACGTCTGCATCCTGCGCCTGGCCGACCTGCACCAGCTCGAAGGCGATCGCGCGCCCTCGGTGGAAACCGGGTTGCACGCCCGGGTGCTGCGGCGCTTTCCGGCCGCGGGCTGCAGCCTGCATACCCACCAGCCGCTGGCCAGTGCCTGCACCCTGCTGGGCGAGGCCCTGAGCGTCGACGACCCCGAGCGCTGGCCCGAACTGGGCCGCCGCCTGCCGCTGGTGGGCTATGCCCCCTCCGGCACAGGCTGGCTGGCCAAGCGCTTGGATCGTGCCCTGAGCGCCGAGAGCCCGGCCTATCTGCTGCGCAACCACGGGGTGCTCTGCTACGGCGCCAGCGCACGCCAGACCCTGGCGGTGCTGGAGCAGCTGGAAGCCTTCTGCGAGCACTACCTGGTCGGCCGTATCGCCAACCGCCCCGGCGTCTCCGCCGTCGACAGCCTGGCGCGCCAGCGCCTGCTGACCACCCTCACCGCCTCCCTCCCGTCCTGAGGTCCGCC
>NZ_WHOV01000092.1:0-15523 GCF_009765395.1 Pseudomonas sp. BAV 4579
CGGTCTGCGTTTCGCCATCCGTGAAGGCGGTCGTACCGTCGGCGCCGGCGTGGTTGCCAAGATCATCGAGTAATCGATTGATCTTGGCCTGTCAGGTCGGCATAATGGTCGGCCTGATTCAAGTTACAGGCCAGTAGCTCAATTGGCAGAGCGGCGGTCTCCAAAACCGCAGGTTGGGGGTTCGATTCCCTCCTGGCCTGCCAGATTCCCATCTGGCACTCCTTACAGGATTCATGCAATGAGCATCAAGGCGGAAGCCAAAGAGTCGCGCTTCGATGCGCTGAAGTGGCTAGTGGTTGTCGTTCTGGTAGCGATCGGTGTTGTTGCCAATCACTACTTTGCTGCTCAGTCCACCCTGTATCGAGTGGTAGGTCTGTTGGTGCTGGCAGCCATTGCTGCCTTTGTTGCCCTGCAGACCGCCAAGGGGCAAGCCTTCTTTGGTTTGCTGAAAGACGCCCGTACCGAGATTCGCAAGGTTGTCTGGCCTACCCGGCAAGAGACCACTCAGACCACGCTGATCGTGGTTGCCGTGGTGCTCGTGATGGCTTTGTTGTTGTGGGGGCTCGACTCCCTGCTCGGTTGGCTGGTTTCCACGATTGTTGGTTGAAAGGGTTCGCCGTGGCTAAGCGTTGGTACGTCGTGCATGCCTACTCGGGTTACGAGAAGCATGTCATGCGTTCGTTGATCGAGCGCGTCAAGCTGCACGAAATGGAAGACGAGTTCGGCGACATTCTCGTGCCCACCGAAGAAGTGGTGGAAATGCGCAATGGCCAGAAGCGCAAGAGCGAGCGTAAGTTTTTCCCGGGATACGTCCTGGTGCAGATGGAGATGAACGAAGGGACCTGGCACCTGGTCAAGGATACCCCTCGCGTCATGGGCTTCATCGGTGGTACTGCCGACAAGCCGGCACCCATCACTGATCGTGAAGCGGACGCGATTCTGCGTCGTGTCTCCGACAGCAGCGACAAACCCAAGCCGAAGACCCTGTTCGAAGCAGGCGAGACGGTTCGGGTGGTGGACGGTCCGTTCGCCGACTTCAACGGCGTTGTCGAAGAAGTCAACTACGAAAAGAGCCGCATCCACGTGGCGGTACTGATCTTTGGTCGGTCGACCCCTGTGGAGCTCGAGTTCAGCCAGGTCGAAAAGGTCTAGGTTGTTCGCATCCCTCACCCCGTAGCCCAGGCTGCGGGGTTTTGTCGTCACAGGGATATAGCAAGTAATTGGGGAGCCCTGAGGGGCGTCGAACCCATCATTGGAGTAGCACATGGCTAAGAAAATTCAGGCTTATATCAAGCTGCAGGTTAAGGCCGCTCAAGCCAACCCGAGCCCGCCAGTCGGTCCGGCGCTGGGTCAGCACGGCGTCAACATCATGGAATTCTGCAAGGCGTTCAACGCCCGCACCCAGGGCATGGAGCCCGGTCTGCCCACCCCGGTGATCATCACCGTGTACAGCGACCGTAGCTTCACCTTCGAAATCAAGAGCACCCCGGCCTCCGTGCTGCTCAAGAAGGCTGCCGGCATCAAGAGCGGTTCCGCTCGTCCCAACAGCCAGAAGGTCGGTACCGTCACCCGCGCCCAGCTGGAAGAGATCGCCAAAGCCAAGAATGCCGATCTCACCGCCGCCGATATGGACGCCGCCGTGCGTACCATCGCCGGTTCCGCTCGTAGCATGGGTCTGAATGTGGAGGGCGTGTAATGGCCAAGCTCACTAAGCGTCAAAAGGCTTTCGCCGAAAAAATCCAGGCTGGCAAGCAGTACGGCTTCGAAGAAGCTGCAGCCCTGCTGGCCGAGCTGTCCACTATCAAGTTCAAGGAGTCCATCGACGTCTCCGTGAACCTGGGTGTGGATCCGCGTAAATCCGACCAGGTCGTTCGTGGCGCCACCGTGCTGCCCAATGGCACTGGCAAGTCGGTTCGCGTTGCCGTGTTCACCCAGGGTGCCAACGCCGAAGCTGCGCTGGCTGCCGGTGCCGAACGAGTCGGCATGGACGACCTGGCTGCCGAGATGAAGGGCGGCGACCTGAACTATGACGTGGTCATCGCCTCGCCGGACGCCATGCGCGTTGTCGGTCAGCTGGGTCAGCTGCTCGGCCCGCGCGGTCTGATGCCCAACCCCAAGGTTGGCACCGTGACCCCGGACGTCGCTACTGCCGTCAAGAATGCCAAGGCTGGTCAGGTGCGTTTCCGTACCGACAAGAACGGCATCATCCACGCTTCCGTTGGCAAGATCGATTTCGAGCCCGTGAAGCTGAAGCAGAACGTTGAAGCTCTGCTGGCCGACCTGAAGCGCCTGAAGCCCTCGACCTCCAAGGGCATCTATGTCAAGCGCATCACCCTGAGCTCCACCATGGGCCCGGGGCTGCAGATCGACCAGGCTTCCCTGGAAGCCTAAGCAAGATACAAGTCGCCGTGCCTTCGGGCGCGGCGCCAAGATTGGGGTCCCTGCCTGGCGGGGGCTGTCCAAGACCGTAGGGGACGCAGGTCTTAAACCGGGGAAACCCCAGCCTACGCAGATGGTGCTCCCGATTCGGTTACCGAGTCAGACACCAAAACGCCGCCCAGTCCATCGGGCGAAACGGTAACATCCAGGAGTTAAACCCGTGGCAATCAAACTCGAAGACAAGAAGGCTATCGTCGCTGAAGTCAACGAGGCTGCCCAAGGTGCCCTGTCCGCTGTCGTGGCCGATGCCCGTGGCGTGACTGTGGGTGCCATGACCGGACTCCGTAAAGAGGCCCGCGCGGCTGGTGTCTATGTACGTGTCGTACGTAACACCCTGCTGCGTCGTGCCGTTGAAGGCACGTCTTTCGACGTTCTCAACGACACCTTCAAGGGCCCGACCCTGATCGCGTTTTCCCAGGAGCATCCGGGCGCTGCCGCCCGTATCTTCAAGGATTTCGCCAAGGGTCAGGACAAGTTCGAGATCAAGGCCGCCGCGTTCGAAGGCAAGCTCATCCCGGCTAACCAGATCGACGTACTGGCAACCCTGCCGACCTACGACGAAGCTGTGTCCCAGCTGATGAGTGTCATCCAGGGCGCTACCAGCAAGCTGGCTCGTACCCTCGCCGCCATTCGCGACCAAAAGGAAGCTGCCGCCGCCTAATCGCGCGTGCTGCGTTTCCTGCAAGTCTTTCTTATTATTTGCGGCCTGAAGCCGCACCCTGTTATAGGAATCTAGAGTCATGGCTCTGACCAACGAAGACATCATCAACGCCGTATCCGAAATGTCCGTCATGCAAGTGGTGGAACTGATCAAGGCGATGGAAGAGAAGTTCGGCGTGACCGCCGCTGCCGCCGCTGCCGCTGGCCCGGCTGCTGCCGCTGCCGTCGTCGAAGAGCAGACCGAATTCACCATCATGTTGACCGAGACCGGCGACAAGAAAGTGAACGTCATCAAGGTCGTTCGTGAACTGACCGGCCTGGGCCTGAAAGAAGCCAAGGCTGTCGTTGACGGCGCCCCGGGCGTGGTCAAGGAAGGCGTCTCCAAAGAGGAAGGCGAAGCTGCCAAGAAGGCTCTGGAAGAAGCAGGCGCCAAGGTCGAGCTCAAGTAAGTTCGGTTCTTGCGTCTACAGCCGCAACGTTTCACGTTCGGCTGATGGCTGGTGGCGAACGCCACCGGCCTTTTGCCGTTTTGTACAGAGCGAGCATATCCGCCTGACAAGATGCGCTGTATCCACCTCGCTCTCGGGGTGCGGCAGACCAAAGGGTTTGCCCGATTTTCCGGCTGCTCCCGTCGGAGAGGCCAAACAAGCTGGTGACCAAGCTGGGGAACGCTGATGGCTTACTCATACACTGAGAAAAAACGTATCCGCAAGGACTTTAGCAAGTTGCCGCACGTCATGGACGTGCCCTATTTGCTGGCTATCCAACTGGATTCGTACCGCGAATTCCTGCAGGCGGGCGCAGGCAAAGACCAGTTCCGCGATATCGGCCTGCATGCGGCCTTCAAGTCCGTTTTCCCGATTATCAGCTATTCCGGCAATGCGGCCCTGGAATACGTCGGCTATCGCCTGGGCGAGCCGGCTTTCGATGTGAAGGAATGCGTCCTGCGCGGCGTGACCTTCGCTGTCCCGCTGCGAGTCAAGGTTCGCCTGATCATTTTCGACCGCGAGTCGTCGAACAAGGCGATCAAGGACATCAAGGAGCAGGAAGTCTACATGGGGGAAATCCCCCTGATGACCGAGAACGGTACCTTCATCATCAATGGTACCGAGCGCGTCATCGTGTCCCAGCTGCACCGCAGCCCGGGCGTGTTCTTCGACCACGACCGCGGCAAGACCCACAGCTCGGGCAAGCTGCTGTACTCGGCGCGCATCATTCCCTACCGCGGCTCCTGGCTCGACTTCGAATTCGATCCCAAGGACGCCGTGTTCGTCCGTATCGACCGTCGCCGCAAGCTGCCAGCCTCGGTACTGCTGCGTGCGCTCGGCTACAGCACCGAAGAGGTGCTGGATGCGTTCTACGACACCAACACCTTCCACATCAAAGGTGAGATGCTGACGTTCGAGCTGGTGCCCCAGCGCCTGCGCGGCGACATCGCCAGCTTCGACATCAAGGATGGCAGCGGCAAGGTGATCGTGGAGCAGGGCCGTCGCGTGACCGCTCGCCACATCAACCAGCTGGAAAAATCCGGCCTGAGCGAGCTGGAAGTGCCCTTCGATTACGTCATTGGCCGTACCACCGCCAAGGCCGTCGTGCATCCGTCCACCGGCGAGATCATCGCCGAGTGCAACACCGAACTGACCCTGGACATGCTGGCCAAGATGGCCAAGGCCAATGTCGTGCAGTTCGAGACGCTGTACACCAACGACATCGACTGCGGTCCGTTCATCTCCGATACCCTGAAGATCGACTCCACCGGCAACCAGCTGGAAGCCCTGGTCGAGATCTACCGGATGATGCGTCCTGGCGAGCCGCCGACCAAGGAAGCTGCCGAGACCCTGTTCAACAACCTGTTCTTCAGCGCCGAGCGTTACGACCTGTCCGCTGTCGGCCGCATGAAGTTCAACCGCCGTATCGGTCGCGACGCCATCGAAGGCTCGGGCGTCCTGAGCCGCGAAGACATCGTCGACGTGCTCAAGACCCTGGTCGACATCCGTAACGGCAAGGGCATCGTCGACGACATCGACCACCTGGGTAACCGCCGTGTCCGTTGCGTCGGTGAGATGGCCGAGAACCAGTTCCGCGTGGGCCTGGTGCGGGTGGAGCGTGCCGTCAAGGAACGCCTGTCCATGGCCGAGAGCGAAGGCCTGATGCCGCAGGACCTGATCAACGCCAAGCCGGTGGCTGCCGCGATCAAGGAATTCTTCGGCTCCAGCCAGCTGTCCCAGTTCATGGACCAGAACAACCCGCTGTCGGAGATCACCCACAAGCGCCGCGTCTCCGCACTCGGCCCGGGCGGTCTGACCCGTGAGCGTGCCGGCTTTGAAGTTCGTGACGTACACCCGACGCACTACGGTCGGGTCTGCCCGATCGAAACGCCGGAAGGTCCGAACATCGGCCTGATCAACTCCCTGGCTGCCTATGCCCGCACCAACCAGTACGGCTTCCTCGAAAGCCCGTACCGCATGGTCAAGGACGGCGTGGCCACCGACGAGATCGTCTTCCTGTCGGCCATTGAAGAAGCCAACCACGTGATCGCCCAGGCCTCCGCAGGGCTGGACGAGAACAACCGGCTGATCGACGAGCTGGTAGCCGTGCGTCACCTGAACGAATTCACCGTCAAGGCGCCCGAAGACGTCACCCTGATGGACGTTTCGCCCAAGCAGGTCGTCTCCGTCGCTGCCTCGCTGATTCCGTTCCTCGAGCACGATGACGCCAACCGCGCGCTGATGGGTTCCAACATGCAGCGTCAGGCCGTGCCGACCCTGCGTTCGGACAAGCCGCTGGTCGGTACCGGCATGGAGCGCAACGTCGCCCGTGACTCCGGCGTCTGCGTCGTCGCCCGTCGGGGTGGCGTGATCGACTCCGTCGATGCCAGCCGTATCGTGGTGCGTGTCAACGATGACGAAGTCGAGACCGGTGAAGCTGGCGTCGACATCTACAACCTGACCAAGTACACCCGTTCCAACCAGAACACCTGCATCAACCAGCGTCCGCTGGTGAGCAAGGGTGATCAGGTGGCCAAGTTCGACATCCTGGCCGATGGCCCCTCGACCGACATGGGCGAGCTGGCACTGGGTCAGAACATGCGCGTGGCCTTCATGCCCTGGAACGGCTTCAACTTCGAAGACTCCATCTGTCTGTCGGAGCGCGTGGTCCAGGAAGATCGCTTCACCACCATCCACATCCAGGAACTGACCTGTGTGGCCCGTGACACCAAGCTCGGCCCAGAGGAGATCACCTCCGACATCCCGAACGTGGGTGAGGCTGCGCTGAACAAGCTGGACGAGGCCGGTATCGTCTACGTCGGTGCCGAAGTCGGTGCCGGTGACATCCTGGTCGGCAAGGTCACGCCCAAGGGCGAAACCCAGCTGACTCCGGAAGAGAAGCTGCTGCGCGCCATCTTCGGCGAGAAGGCCAGCGACGTGAAGGACACCTCCCTGCGTGTGCCCACCGGCACCAAGGGTACCGTCATCGACGTCCAGGTCTTCACCCGTGACGGCGTCGAGCGCGACTCCCGCGCCCTGGCCATCGAGAAGTCCCAGCTCGACGAGATCCGCAAGGATCTGAACGAGGAGTTCCGCATCGTCGAAGGCGCGACCTTCGAGCGTCTGCGTCAGGCCCTGGTCGGTCAGGTCGCCGAAGGCGGCCCGGCGGTCAAGAAGGGTGCCGTCATCACCGACGAGTACCTGAACGGCCTTGAGCGCGGTCAGTGGTTCAAGCTGCGCATGGCGGAAGATGCTCACAACGAGCAGCTGGAAAAGGCCCAGGCCTACCTGTCCGACCGTCGCCAGCTGCTGGACGACAAGTTCGAAGACAAGAAGCGCAAGCTGCAGCAGGGCGATGACCTGGCGCCGGGCGTACTGAAGATCGTCAAGGTCTATCTCGCCATCAAGCGCCGCATCCAGCCGGGCGACAAGATGGCCGGTCGTCACGGTAACAAGGGTGTGGTCTCGGTGATCATGCCGGTCGAAGACATGCCCTACGACGCCAACGGCACGCCGGTGGACATCGTGCTGAACCCGCTGGGCGTACCTTCGCGGATGAACGTCGGTCAGATCCTCGAAACCCACCTGGGCCTCGCGGCCAAGGGCCTGGGCGAGAAGATCAACGTGATGATCGAGGAGCAGCGCAAGGTTGCCGAACTGCGCAGCTTCCTGCACGAGATCTACAACGAGATCGGTGGCCGTCAGGAGAAGCTCGACGACCTGAGCGATAAGGAAGTCCTCGACCTGGCGAAGAACCTGCGTGGCGGTGTTCCCATGGCGACGCCGGTATTCGACGGTGCCAAGGAGAGCGAGATCAAGGCTATGCTGAAGCTGGCCGATCTGCCGGAGAGCGGCCAGATGCGTCTGTACGACGGCCGCACTGGCAATGCCTTCGAGCGCACCACTACCGTCGGCTACATGTACATGCTCAAGCTGAACCACCTGGTGGACGACAAGATGCACGCCCGTTCCACCGGTTCCTACAGCCTGGTTACCCAGCAGCCGCTGGGTGGTAAGGCACAGTTCGGTGGTCAGCGTTTCGGGGAGATGGAGGTCTGGGCACTGGAGGCCTATGGCGCGGCTTACACCCTGCAGGAAATGCTGACGGTGAAGTCGGACGATGTGAACGGCCGGACCAAGATGTACAAGAACATCGTGGACGGAGATCACCGTATGGAGGCCGGCATGCCCGAGTCCTTCAACGTACTGATCAAGGAAATCCGCTCGCTCGGCATCGATATCGAACTGGAAACCGAATAACACGAGACCCTAGAGGGGGTGGCCGCGCGGCGGTCACCTCCGGTCCGTGAGGAGGAAAGGCCTTGAAAGACTTGCTCAATCTGTTGAAAAACCAGGGTCAACTCGAGGAGTTCGATGCCATCCGTATCGGTCTGGCCTCGCCCGAGATGATTCGTTCCTGGTCGTTCGGTGAAGTGAAGAAGCCGGAGACCATCAACTACCGTACCTTCAAGCCCGAGCGCGATGGTCTGTTCTGCGCCAAGATCTTTGGCCCGGTCAAGGACTACGAGTGCCTGTGCGGAAAGTACAAGCGACTCAAGCACCGTGGCGTGATCTGCGAGAAGTGCGGCGTGGAAGTCGCCCTGGCCAAGGTGCGCCGCGAGCGCATGGGCCACATCGAGCTGGCTTCGCCCGTCGCCCACATCTGGTTCCTGAAGTCGCTGCCGTCGCGTATCGGCCTGCTGCTGGACATGACCCTGCGTGACATCGAGCGCGTGCTCTATTTCGAGAGCTACGTGGTGATCGATCCGGGCATGACCACCCTCGAGAAGTACCAGCTGCTGAACGACGAGCAGTACTTCGAGGCACTGGAAGAATTCGGTGACGACTTCGACGCCCGCATGGGTGCGGAAGCCGTATTCCAGCTGCTCGGCGCCATTGATCTGGAGCACGAGATCGGTCGCCTGCGCGAAGAGATTCCGCAGACCAACTCCGAGACCAAGATCAAGAAGCTGTCCAAGCGTCTGAAGCTGATGGAGGCCTTCCAGGGCTCCGGCAACAAGCCGGAGTGGATGGTCATGACCGTGCTGCCCGTGCTGCCGCCGGACCTGCGTCCGCTGGTACCGCTGGATGGCGGCCGCTTCGCGACCTCCGACCTGAACGATCTCTATCGTCGCGTCATCAACCGGAACAACCGCCTCAAGCGGCTGCTCGACCTCGCCGCGCCCGACATCATCGTGCGCAACGAGAAGCGCATGCTGCAGGAAGCCGTTGACGCCCTGCTGGACAACGGCCGTCGCGGCCGGGCCATCACCGGTTCCAACAAGCGCCCGCTGAAGTCCCTGGCCGACATGATCAAGGGCAAGCAGGGTCGCTTCCGTCAGAACCTGCTGGGCAAGCGCGTCGACTACTCCGGTCGTTCCGTGATCACCGTGGGCCCGACCCTGCGTCTGCACCAGTGCGGTCTGCCCAAGAAGATGGCGCTGGAGCTGTTCAAGCCATTCATCTTCGGCAAGCTGGAAGCCCGCGGCATGGCGACCACCATCAAGGCCGCCAAGAAGATGGTCGAGCGCGAACTGCCCGAGGTCTGGGACGTTCTCGCCGAAGTCATCCGCGAACACCCCGTGCTGCTCAACCGCGCCCCGACCCTGCACCGTTTGGGTATCCAGGCGTTCGAGCCGGTCCTCATCGAAGGCAAGGCCATCCAGCTGCACCCGCTGGTCTGCGCCGCGTACAACGCCGACTTCGACGGTGACCAGATGGCCGTGCACGTGCCGCTGACGCTGGAAGCCCAGCTGGAAGCGCGCGCCCTGATGATGTCGACCAACAACATCCTGTCGCCCGCCAACGGCGAGCCGATTATCGTGCCGTCGCAGGACGTGGTGCTGGGTCTGTACTACATGACCCGTGAAGCCATCAACGCCAAGGGCGAAGGCCGCGTGTTCGCCGACCTGCAGGAAGTCGATCGCGTCTTCCGTGCCGGCGAAGCCGCCCTGCATGCCAAGGTCAAGGTGCGCATCAACGAGACCATCCGTCACAAGGACGGCAGCCTGACCAAGAACACCCGCATCGTCGACACCACCGTCGGCCGCGCGCTGCTGTTCCAGGTCGTGCCAGCCGGTCTGCCGTACGACGTGGTCAACCAGTCGATGAAGAAGAAGGCCATCTCCAAGCTGATCAACCACTGCTACCGCGTGGTGGGTCTGAAGGACACCGTCATCTTCGCCGACCAGCTGATGTACACCGGTTTCGCCTATTCGACCCTGTCCGGCGTCTCCATCGGCGTCAACGACTTCGTCATTCCGGATGAGAAGGCGCGCATCATCGATGCCGCCACCGCCGAGGTGAAGGAGATCGAGAGCCAGTACGCCTCCGGCCTGGTGACCCAGGGCGAGAAGTACAACAAGGTGATCGACCTCTGGTCGAAGGCCAACGACGAAGTGTCCAAGGCGATGATGACCAACCTCTCCAAAGAGAAGGTCATCGACCGCGAGGGCAAGGAAGTCGACCAGGAGTCCTTCAACTCCATGTACATGATGGCCGATTCCGGCGCCCGGGGTTCCGCGGCCCAGATTCGTCAGCTCGCCGGCATGCGTGGCCTGATGGCCAAGCCGGACGGCTCCATCATCGAGACGCCCATTACCGCCAACTTCCGTGAAGGCCTGAACGTACTCCAGTACTTCATCTCCACCCACGGTGCCCGTAAGGGTCTGGCGGATACCGCACTGAAGACCGCGAACTCCGGTTACCTGACCCGTCGTCTCGTCGACGTGGCCCAGGATCTGGTGGTGACCGAAGTCGATTGCGGTACCGAACGCGGCCTGATCATGACGCCGCACATCGAAGGCGGCGACGTGGTCGAGCCCCTGGGTGAGCGCGTGCTGGGTCGAGTCATCGCCCGTGACGTGCCCAAGCCGGGTACCGACGAGATCATCGTGCCGGCTGGGACCCTGGTCGACGAGCGCTGGGTCGAGTTCCTCGAGCTCAACAGCGTCGACGAAGTCGTGGTGCGTTCGCCGATCACCTGCGAAACCCGTCATGGCATCTGCGCCAAGTGCTACGGTCGCGATCTGGCTCGCGGTCACCAGGTCAACATCGGTGAAGCGGTCGGCGTCATCGCCGCCCAGTCCATCGGTGAGCCGGGTACCCAGCTGACCATGCGTACCTTCCACATCGGTGGTGCGGCCAGCCGGACCTCCGCGGCCGACAGCGTCCAGGTCAAGAACGGCGGCGCCATCCGTCTGCACAACCTGAAGCACGTCGAACGTGCCGATGGCGCCCTGGTTGCCGTGTCCCGTTCCGGTGAACTGGCCATCGCCGACGACTTCGGTCGTGAGCGCGAGCGCTACAAGCTGCCCTACGGTGCGGTGATTTCGGTCAAGGAAGGCGACAAGGTAGACGCTGGCGCCATCGTCGCCAAGTGGGACCCGCACACCCACCCCATCGTCACCGAAATGGACGGTACCGTGGCCTTCGTCGGCATGGAGGAGGGCATCACCATCAAGCGCCAGACCGACGAACTGACCGGTCTGACCAACATCGAGGTGCTCGACGCCAAGGATCGCCCGACTTCCGGCAAGGACATCCGTCCGGCGGTCAAGCTGATCGACGCCAACGGCAAGGATCTGCTGCTGCCGGGTACCGACGTACCGGCCCAGTACTTCCTGCCGCCGAACGCGCTGGTCAACCTGAGCGATGGTGCCAAGGTGCATGTGGGTGACGTTATCGCCCGTATCCCCCAGGAAACCTCCAAGACCCGTGACATCACCGGTGGTCTGCCCCGCGTGGCCGACCTCTTCGAAGCGCGTCGTCCCAAGGAGCCGGCAATCCTGGCGGAGATCAGCGGTACCATCTCCTTCGGCAAGGAAACCAAGGGCAAGCGTCGTCTGGTCATTACCCCGACCGATGGCACCGATCCCTACGAGGAGCTGATTCCGAAGTGGCGCCACCTGAACGTCTTCGAAGGCGAACAGGTAAGCCGCGGCGAAGTCATCTCCGACGGTCCGAGCAACCCGCACGATATCCTGCGTCTGCTGGGTGTCAGCGCGCTGGCCAAGTACATCGTCAACGAGATCCAGGACGTGTACCGCCTGCAGGGCGTGAAGATCAACGACAAGCACATCGAGACCATCCTGCGGCAGATGCTGCGCAAGGTCGAAGTGAGCGACACCGGCGACTCGAGCTTCATCAAGGGCGATCAGGTCGAACTGACCCACGTCCTGGAAGAGAACGAGCAGCTGGTGGGCAATGATCGTTTCGTCGCCAAGTACGAGCGCGTCCTGCTGGGTATCACCAAGGCTTCGCTGTCCACCGAGTCCTTCATCTCGGCCGCTTCCTTCCAGGAGACCACCCGTGTCCTGACCGAAGCCGCCGTGACCGGCAAGCGCGACTTCCTGCGCGGCCTGAAGGAAAACGTGGTGGTGGGTCGTCTGATCCCGGCCGGTACCGGTCTGGCCTACCACAGTGAGCGCAAGCGTCAGCGCGAACTCGGCAAGCCGCAGCGCGTGAGCGCCAGCGAGGCCGAAGCCGCGCTGACCGAAGCTCTGAACTCCAGCGCCAGCTGAGTTCGGTAGCAGGTCTCGCTTGACAAAGCCCCCGGCGCCCCAGGCGTCCGGGGGCTTTGTCTTGACTGGAGCGCCCAAGCTCTTTAGACTTTCGTTCCCCGAAAATGGGCAGGACCGACGTTCTGCTATTTCGTTTATGTCGCAAGACAATCAGTGGAGCTATAGATGGCAACTATCAACCAGCTGGTGCGTAGTGCACGCAAGCGTATCGTCGAGAAATCCGACGTGCCTGCGCTGCAAAACTGCCCGCAACGTCGTGGCGTGTGCACCCGCGTGTACACCACCACTCCCAAGAAGCCCAACTCCGCACTGCGGAAGGTCTGCCGTGTACGTCTGACCAACGGCTTCGAAGTCACCTCCTACATCGGCGGTGAAGGTCACAACCTGCAGGAACACAGCGTCGTGCTGATCCGCGGTGGCCGGGTCAAGGATCTGCCGGGTGTGCGTTATCACACCGTGCGCGGCTCGCTGGACACCACCGGTGTGAAGGACCGCAAGCAGGGCCGTTCCAAGTACGGCACCAAGCGTCCGAAGTAACCACCTTTCTTTTTGTTCGAGTCGATAAGAGTAAGGTCGGGCAACGAGTCCCGAGCTAACCTGAAGACCGTTTTGAGGGCTTATCAATGCCAAGACGTCGTGTAGCGGCCAAGCGCGAAATACTTGACGATCCGAAATACGGAAGCCAGATCCTGGCCAAGTTCATGAACCACGTGATGGAGAGCGGCAAGAAAGCCGTTGCCGAGCGTATCGTTTATGGTGCTCTGGACAAGGTCAAAGAGCGTTCCAAGAATGCCGAACCCCTGGAAGTTTTCGAAAAAGCGCTCGACGCCATCGCTCCGCTGGTCGAAGTGAAGTCCCGCCGTGTCGGCGGTGCTACCTACCAGGTGCCGGTTGAGGTTCGTCCTTCCCGTCGTAATGCCCTGGCCATGCGCTGGCTGGTGGACTCCGCGCGCAAGCGTGGTGAGAAGTCCATGGCTCTGCGCCTGGCGGGTGAACTCATGGACGCTTTTGAAGGCAAGGGTGCCGCAGTCAAGAAGCGCGAAGACGTGCATCGCATGGCAGAAGCCAACAAGGCCTTCTCGCACTACCGCTTCTAAGCCTAGCGCTTCCAATCAAGCGAGGACCTTATGGCTCGTACAACCGCTATTAACCGCTATCGGAACATCGGTATCTGCGCCCACGTGGACGCAGGTAAGACGACTACCACCGAGCGGATTCTGTTCTATACCGGCGTGAACCACAAAATGGGTGAGGTTCACGACGGCGCTGCGACCATGGACTGGATGGTGCAGGAGCAGGAGCGTGGTATCACCATCACCTCCGCTGCCACCACCGCGTTCTGGTCCGGTTCGACCAAGCAGTACGACAAGTACCGCGTAAACATCATCGACACCCCCGGCCACGTGGACTTCACCATTGAGGTGGAGCGTTCCCTGCGCGTGCTGGACGGTGCGGTCGTGGTGTTCTGCGGTACCTCCGGTGTCGAGCCCCAGTCCGAAACCGTATGGCGTCAGGCCAACAAGTACGGCGTCCCGCGCATCGTCTACGTCAACAAGATGGACCGTGCCGGTGCCAACTTCCTGCGCGTCGTCGAACAGATCAAGAAGCGCCTGGGCCACACTCCGGTCCCGGTTCAGCTGGCCATCGGCGCGGAAGAGAACTTCCTGGGCCAGATCGACCTGCTGAAGATGAAGGCCATCTTCTGGAACGATGACGACCAGGGCATGACCTACCGCGAGGAAGACATTCCTGCGGACATGCTGGCCGATGCCGAGCAGTGGCGCTCCAACATGGTCGAGGCTGCGGCCGAAGCCAACGAAGAGCTGATGAACAAGTACCTGGAAGGCGGCGAGCTGTCGATCGACGAGATCAAGGCCGGCCTGCGTCAGCGTACCATCGCCTGCGAAATCGTCCCGGCCGTTTGCGGTTCCTCGTTCAAGAACAAGGGCGTGCCCCTGGTTCTGGACGCCGTGATCGACTTCCTGCCGGCGCCGGTCGAGATTCCCGCGATCAAGGGTACCAACCCGGACAACGAGGAAATCCACGACGAGCGTCACGCGGACGATAACGAGCCCTTCTCGGCTCTGGCGTTCAAGATCGCTACCGACCCCTTCGTGGGTACCTTGACCTTCGCCCGCGTCTACTCGGGTGTACTGAGCTCCGGTGACTCCGTCATCAACTCGGTGAAGGGCAAGAAGGAGCGCGTCGGCCGTATGGTGCAGATGCACGCCAACACCCGTGAAGAGATCAAGGAAGTTCGTGCTGGCGACATCGCCGCCCTGATCGGCATGAAGGATGTCACCACCGGTGACACCCTGTGCTCGATCGAGAAGCCGATCATCCTCGAGCGCATGGACTTCCCGGAGCCGGTGATTTCGGTCGCCGTCGAGCCGAAGACCAAGGCCGACCAGGAAAAGATGGGTATCGCACTGGGCAAGCTGGCTCAGGAAGATCCCTCGTTCCGCGTCAAGACCGACGAAGAGTCCGGTCAGACCATCATCTCCGGCATGGGCGAGCTGCACCTGGACATCCTGGTGGACCGCATGAAGCGCGAATTCGGCGTGGAAGCGAACATCGGTAAGCCTCAGGTCGCCTACCGCGAAACCATCCGCAACACCTGCGAGATCGAAGGCAAGTTCGTTCGCCAGTCGGGTGGTCGTGGCCAGTTCGGTCACTGCTGGATTCGCTTCGCGCCGGCCGACGAAGGTCAGGAAGGTCTGGAGTTCGTCAGCGAAGTCGTGGGTGGTGTGATTCCGAAGGAATACATCCCGGCGATCCAGAAGGGCATCGAAGAGCAGATGAAGAACGGCATCGTTGCCGGCTATCCGCTGCTTGGCCTGAAGGCCGCTGTGTTCGACGGTTCCTACCACGACGTCGACTCCAACGAGATGGCGTTCAAGATCGCTGCCTCCATGGCGACCAAGCAGCTCACCCAGAAGGGTGGTGCCGTGCTGCTCGAGCCGATCATGAAGGTCGAGGTCGTGACCCCGGAAGACTACATGGGCGACGTCATGGGCGACCTGAACCGTCGTCGTGGCCTGATCCAGGGTATGGAAGACACCGTGACCGGCAAGGTCATCCGTGCCGAGGTTCCGCTGGGCGAGATGTTTGGCTACGCTACGGATGTCCGCTCCATGTCTCAGGGTCGCGCAAGCTACTCCATGGAGTTCTCCAAGTACGCCGAAGCTCCGTCGAACATCGCCGAAGCCATCATCAAGAAACAAGCTTAATCAGCGCTTTGACTAGAGGTTTTATCTCGTGGCTAAAGAAAAATTCGAACGTAACAAACCGCACCTGAACGTGGGCACCATCGGTCACGTTGACCATGGCAAGACCACTCTGACCGCTGCGCTGACCAAAGTCTGTGCCGACACCTGGGGCGGTTCCGCTCGTGGTTTCGACCAGATCGACAAC
>NZ_WHOV01000093.1:0-10463 GCF_009765395.1 Pseudomonas sp. BAV 4579
CACCCTCCTGCTTACGCAGGATTTAGTGTGTTGCGTTCACCGGTTGAATCCACAGTAAACAGCAGACGTTCCGCTGACTGCATCGCCTCCCGCTCGCTGTCACAGGCCTCCTGATGCTCATAGACGCCTACGCGGAACAGCCAGTGGATATGAGACAGATGAGTCACCTGTGCCAGCTTGATCGGAGGAAGTGCGTCCCTGGATTCGAAGACGATCCGGGCTTTCACAGTCGAGGCGCCTACTGCCGACGAGGTGGGTGACTTAGCGGGATGACTCATCGGGGGTGCCTGCTGAAAGAGAAGTTCGACGCTGGGCTTCTCGACGTTGTCTTTCAACATCGATCATTCGCAGCAGATGGGTGAGGCGGCTGTTGAGCCGCTGCAAGGTTTTATCGGAGAGGCTTGCCAGCCATAGCGGGATGTCATTGGCGCTGCTGCGCATCCGTTCCCTCCTGGCTTGCCAGCCAGTCCATGGCGGACAGCATGCCGGCGTCATCCAGCAGCGATGGCAGGCGGATGACCCGGCCTGAACTATTATCCCTCAGCTCAAAGGTCGGCGTGGCATCGATGCGCTTCTTCGCCGCAGCAGCAGTCTGCTCCGCGACTACTCGGCGTACTGTCGCATTGTCCTGGACACAGTCCTGCAGGTACCGCAGCGACACGGCAGGTTGTAGGGCCAGTTGCTCAATCGGCACTGCAAGGCCAGCGCCATTGCCACGGCTATGCAGGTAGACGGCCTCAATGGCTTGCCAGAACACCGGATTGCCGCCATACCAACCGGCGCAGGTTACCAGCCGTGCTTCGTATTGGGCTGCCTCTCCATGCATGGGCAGTGGTAGGTGCTGCCATTGCCAATTCAGTTGATCGCGCTTCTCAACCAGCCGCTTGAGTCGGGGAAAGGCGTCCTTGCAGTAGGGGCACTCTAAATCCCCATACTCGATCAGCGTAAAGCGTGCGGAAGCGTTTCCGTAAACGAAGGTCGGTGGTTCGGGACTGGCATCGGGACCTGTTTGGTCTGCTTCAAGCGTGCCACGCCTTTGTGTGGCAGTCACAGCAACGGCGCAGGCAAGAATCGCTGCCAAGATGCCATAGACCCTCCATGGGGCAGCCAGGATACTGAGCTTTTTCATGCCGAGGCCTCTCTAGCCGCAGTCTCATCGCTTTCCCTGCCCAGCACATCCCGATGCAGCGCTTCGAGCAAGGCCTGCTGTGCTTCGTCCGGCTGCGGATGCTTGGCCAACCAATCCTTAAGCGCCGTATCGAGCTGCGCCTCGACCTCCCGGCGATCCACTGCGCGCGCCTTCACCGCCTGCAGGTTGGTAATCAACACCGGTGCGCAGATCTGCAGCGCGGCCAGGGTATCTTGCCCGGGCTGGCTGAGCAGCTGTGTGAGGCTGTCGATGAGGTCCTGGGTGAAACGGTCCATCGCCCTCATCCGCGTGCTCCTTGCGCAGAGGCAGGGGGCAGGTCGAAGCGATAAGGCTCAATCCCGCGTAGCCTGTCCAGCCGTGCGGCCACGGCCACGGCCGCGCCCAATTCGTCGGTACCGAACTCTTCCATCAGTTGCGCGCGTTCAGCCTTCTCCTCGGGCTCAGTCACCGCCAGGGCCAGGAATAGACTGGGCGGTACCGCGCGAAAACGCATCCAGGGACCACGACTTCAGCTGCGGATCGTAGGCCTCGGGTGGGGCCTGTTCCAGCAGATGGCCGATCCCCCACGTCACCACTACCCCCTGACCGCGAATGCAGCCTTCGCCCTTCAGCAAGCGTGCACGGGATATTGGCTTCAGCAAGGACATGGACTACGGCGTTTTCGACGTGCGAACGGTTGCGCACATCTGCCTGCAGCTGGCCTATCACCTGGGCTTTGACGAGATTTACCTGGCTGGCGTGGATCTCAATGTCCAGGCGCCGCGCTTCTATGAATCTGCAGCAGGTCAGTCTGCCCCGTGCGGCCTAGATCAACACCTGCTGACGCGCATCCTGCCGGCTATGGAGTTGGCGGCGCAGGTATTGGCAGCGGAAGGTCGAAGCGTGATCAATCTGTCTCGCCAGAGCTTGATACCGGAAGACGTCTTCCCTAGGGCTTGTCCACAGCAGGTTCAGGATGGGTCGTTCCGAGGGATACACCCTCTAGCCTCATAGTTATCGCTCCATGTTGCGACCCAATATCATGTTGAATAGCAACATTGAGCGAATATGTTTATTTACCTATTGGTTCATCAAAATATTTTGAGAATAGCGTGAATCTTCGATCCGTACTGGATTTCCATCTAGATACTTCACGTAAAGCTTGCTTAGGAAGTAGCTGTCTGTGTTGCAGTTTGAGCTCTTTTCAAATGTAAAGTCATGATAGACTTTTAAGTGATGAGTTTTTGCTGTAATTTTTGGAAATTGATAGGGTGAGTTGAAGTTGGCGCAAACACTATTGTCGATGGTGTTGCGCTGCTCCACCATCAGGCGGGTTTGAACTGTGGTGGTGTCGGATTTTCGATCTTCCGGTCCCCATGCATATTTAGGGCATGAGCCTGTGTTGTAGTAGCAGGCTGTCAATTCAATATCGGCAACATTTCTCACCTTTGTTCCGGCTGGGGCCCATGCGCTAGATCTCAAGGAATACACGGCAGTTCTGCTGGGCAGGTCTGGCTTAATCGTGCCTATATGCACTGACCCTTTGCAGGCGGTCTTTACGTTCACATCGCTACCGTCATACGGCGGGTCTATGGGTTTTATGACGCCATCTTCGTCGGTTCTTGTACACTCATTTCCTGGGGATACGTCAGGAACTTTCATCAGTTTGAAGTCGCTATCGTCGTTCTCGATTCCCCAAGCCCTCGCACCCACTGGGTTGCTTTTAGAGGTCCAAGACGTTTGCGCGCCTTTCTGCAGTGTCAGCTTACCGCCGAGGCCACCAGTACCTGTCCTGTTTTTTGCCTCTAAGGTACAGACGTAGTTGCCTGTCTGTGGGGCTACGAAAAGGTAATGAACTTTTAGCGGAAGCTTGCCAAGATCATAGGCGTTTGACCCTTCGTGATTTTGGGTCGACTGAATCGTTCCATAAACTTGCGGCTTCGCGCCCGGTATTTCGCAATAGACTCGTAGCCCTAACATCTGAATGCCTGTGGGCTTATCGCTTGTTGCGGTGCCTATGGCTTCTATGTGGTACGGTTCATCGCGCTGCAGTGCTTTATTGAATTGGGCTATGTTGTTCACGACGTAGTAAGTGTCGGTTTGAGGTATGTCAAAGGGTTCTGTCAATTCACTTGCTGCGTAAGCACATTGACTAGAAAGGGCAATCGCAGTTAAAGCGTGGGCCGCGGATATCGGGAGATGGTATTCCGGTTGCATATATTATTCTCCATGACTACATAGGCTTTAAGCCATGAATTTGCATCCTCGGCAAATTCATATGGCGCGCCCTTGTTTCACAGTATCGTCTTCTTCGGCTATGAAGTGATAGCCGTGTTGTGCGCTGGTCTGCAGTAATTTTCAGTCTTGGTACTTTAAGGTACCTAAATGACGCTGTTGCGCCATCTGTAGGACTTAGCGAAATTTCAGCGGGTAATAGCAAATGAATTTGACCGCTAACCACCACAGCGTGGGATAGCTCAGCGCGCCGCTGGCCCGCACCCACTCCCACCGTAGACCCCACGGCGCCTTCACCTTGCGCAAAAATTTCATCCAGAAGCGCGCGCCGCGTTGCTCTAACAACGTAGCCGAGAAATGATCGGCGCCCGGCGCTATGCGGGCCACTAACTCCTCGCGCAGCGCTTGGTAGTCCAGCGCGGCCTGCATCCAGCGCGCATCAAAATGGCCTTCCGAGAAGTGCCGCAGCCCGACGTCGTACACCACCGCCACTTCATAGCGCCGGCTCACACGCAGGGCGAAGTCGATGTCATAGAAATGGAACTGGGGGAGGGCCTCGTTGAAGGGCACCTCGAACACCACTTCGCGGCGAGCGCAGATCCAGACGCCGTCGAGGGTGCAAACAGGTTGGCGCGGACGTGCATCGCCTGCAGGCCGAAGGTGAAACAGGTTGTCCGTACCGTCACGATGCCGCTGATACAGCCGCATGCAGTTCGTCTCGGACTTACCGGCCGCCATCCAGCCCGAGGGGCCGCGGCTCTTGAAGCGGGCCCCGGCAACGCCGATGGCACCCAGCTGGATGTCCTCCTGAAAGTGGTCGACTACCCGGAGGCCCCAATCAGCCTCCAAGAACTCCAGGTCCTCATGCATGAAGCACACGAGGTCGTGCCGAGCCCGCTGGGCGCCTTCGTTGTAGACGGCGCACAACCCACGGTTGGCCTGCCGGTTGTCGATGGCGATCAGCTGATAGGGCACGCCAATCGTGGCTTCGATGTTGTGGGTAACCGCTTCCAGCAGCTCAGGCTTCACCGAGCAGATGACGATGGAGATCATGGCGCTACTTCCTTGAAGGCCGGTAAGGCGTGAGCAGGCGACGGACGCGGTGCAGGGTGGTGCGATCCATGGCCCGCAGCGGGATCAGCCGGAGCATGCGCAGTGCCTCCAGCTTGTCGTGCCGTACAGCGTACTTCAGGGCTTTGTTGACGACTGAGGTATGCCCTTGCCGATAGCCAGGGTGATCCTGATAGGGCGCAATCGCCAGCAGATCCGCCTCGAGCAGCAGCCGGTATCGTCGAGAGAGATTGCCCGCATGGCGTCGATAGCGGGTGACCGTAACAGGCAAGATCGCAATGGGCTGACCCAGTGCCGCGACCTTGAGCGTCATTTGGAAGTCCTGGACGCGAATCGCCGGGTCGTAGCCACCGACCTGGTCGAGTACCGCCTTGCGATAGAGCGCAACCGGCGCGCCCACCACTCGGGTCTTGCGCAGGATCTCATCGAAGTCCAGCAGCTGAACGCCTACGGCGTGCTGGTCCTTGAGCCAGTTGCCGGCGCTATCCATGAAGCTGACCAGGGCGCCTACACAAGGCGCTTCGGGATGCTCTTCCAGGTAGGCCGCGCGAATTCGCAAGGACTGCGGCAGCATCAGATCATCCAGGTCGGGAGTCGCGACGTATTTGCCTCGGGCCAGGGCAAGACCGGTATTCAATGCAGCGCTGACGCCGGCATTGGGCTGGGTTACCAGCTTGAAGTCAAAACGCTCCTGCAGCGCGACCAGGCCCTGCACGCTGTCGTCGGTTGATCCATCGTCGACCACGATGACTTCGAAGCGCGGGTAGTCCTGGGCATAGATGCTGGCCAGGCCTTCCTCAAGATAAGCACCTGCGTTGTAGCAGGGCACGATCACGGAGATCAGCGGCAGATGCCTCAGGGCATCATCATCCGATGACGTGCGCGGGAGAGGGAGAGGGAGAGCTTGCATAGCGAAAGGTCCATTCTTGACGCCATGAAATTGTACTGTGCTCGGACTAACGGTCGCGACTGAAAACTGCTCGAGCACTCGCAAACCTCATGTTTTCCGCTGCGGGTGAGTTCCGCGCGACCGCTCAGTCAACCGCCGAATCATTCCGTTGATCCACCTGCCGGTAATCCGCTGATACTTTCCATGATACCGAGGGTCTGGAGCTACCTTGATGAAGAGGATTCACCATGGGCACCGAAGACAATCCGACCGACATGATCGCTGCGACCGCCAGTGGTCTGATGATGGCCCTGACATTGACCGTTGCCGCTGTTCTGGTCGGCGGTATTGCCCTGCTTGCTGAGCTGTTTGTCTAGCGGTAAGCCACCGCCCCTCTAGCGAGAGTGGCTCCCGGAAGTGATATTCCTGCCGTGGCTCCGACAAAGGTCGCTATTAGTCCACCTGCTTACGCGGTGATCGCACTATGCTGACAGATGGGTAGTGAACTGCTCGACTGCACCTACAACCTTCTGTGCCCCATCTCGAATCTCAACAATGACCTTTCCTGCCTGGTCGGCGAGTGCTAAACCATGCTCAGCCTGATGACGCCCCTGTTCAATGAGCGTTACCGCATCGCTAGCGAGCTCTTGGTTGGTCTTTACAACCCCAACTATTTCTTGAGTCGCACGACTTGTATGCGAAGCTAGCTGCCTCACTTCATCAGCAACGACCGCAAAGCCGCGGCCTTGCTCGCCTGCTCGAGCCGCTTCAATAGCCGCGTTTAACGCTAGCAAATTTGTTTGTTCAGCAATGCCACTAATGGTTTTGATTATGCTACCAATGACTTGCGATTGATGATCTAGCGCTTCAATTCCCTTTACGGCTGTCTGCATTTGATCGACCAAGCGATTCATCACTTGCACTGTTTCTTCTGCAACCTTGGTTCCTTGCTTTGCACTGATATCGGTTTGTATGGACGTATCATAGGCAACACTTGCGGCAGTCACTATTTCTTGTTCGCGGTTGACTTGTTCAGTGATGACTGTTGCAAACTTAACGACCTTGTACATCTTGTCATGTGCATCAATGACAGGGTTGTAAGAAGCTTCCAGCCATACCGGTCTGCCGTAGGCGTCTATCCGTTTAAACCTTGCTGCGATAAATTCTCCGCGACGAAGACGCTCCCAAAATTCCTCATATTGTTGTTTGGTGGTGTCCGTGTGATCGCAAAAGATTTCGTGGTGCTTGCCCTTGATTTGGGCAAGGCTATAGCCCATAGCACCCAAAAACTGATCGTTAGCGTCAAGCACCAGCCCGTTCAAGTCGAACTCAATCATTGCAGTTGAACGACGAAGTGCCTTAAGCAAGCTGTCATGCTCGCGGGAAGTTTCTATAGTGCGTGTCAGATTGTTGCAGTAAAGTGCGAAATGGTCGACTTTTCCGTCTGGGTGGCAGAGTGGCTGTAGTATGCCTCTAAGCCAAACTTCCCCGCCCAAATTATTTGATAGCCTTAGCGCGCCGCTATAGTGTTCGCCTTTTGAGATAGCCTGAATAAAAAGGCGACTCATCTCCTGATTTTTTACATGGTTAGGAATAAGATCTATTATTTTTTTTCCGATTACTTGAGTTCTGCTAAGCCGGGCCTCAATCTCGAAGTTTGTATTAACAGAGGTGATTGTTCCATCAGGAGACAGTTCGACACCAATCATGTGGCCGTCCAGGCTTGTGCGCAAGGCTGACATCATTGATAGCTGATTTTCGAGTTCGACGACGCGCTGCTTAAGCTTCTTGTTGAACATGGCGGACTGCCTAGGCGATTGGGGGTTTCCAAGCTATCGTCACTCCATGTGATTACTTGAGGCTTTTCTACGTGTTTCAGCTAGACGCCCATAATCGCCAGGAATTTGCCTGAATTGAAGGGCTGGGGGCTTTAGGTTGCTGTCTAGCGGTAGGCCACGGCTGCGCCGGCTGGGACGGCTGCTGGTAGGGCGATCCCGGTCACCCCGGACGAGGGGCTCACGAGTTGCCCGTTCGTGGCGTAGCCTACTGCGGCGGACTTAGTGAGCTCGGCCAGCGTCGTGACCAGGCCATTGGGAGGGGCCGCGTAGTAGGCGTAGCTGGATCCGGTCTGCACGTAGCCGCTCACCCCTGCCGCGTGCACCCACCATGTGGGCAAGGCCAGCGCGGAATCCGCCGGCGCGCCAGATAGGCCCGGGTTGTTGTAGGCGTACTCAGCCAGCGCGTTTCGGTAGATCAGCAGATTGTGAGCGAGTGCGGAGACGTCCACGGTCTGACGTCGGTTGTCGCTGCGCTGCAGCTGTTCGCCCAGCAGTCCCGCTCCGGCGAGCATTACCACCAGGATGACCCACAGCATGGGCATGGCCTAGCCCACCTTCCGGCTCAGTCGCTTTTGCTCTTGCACCAGGGTCTCGAGCTGCTCTGGATCGATCATCTCCTCAAACAGGGCATCGACCTGGTGGAGTAGCTCACGGGCCTGATGGGTCCCGGGCTCGTCGAGGGCCATGGTTTCCAGCGTCTGCTGCTGGACGCGTGCAGCGCTGGCCAGCAGGCGAAGGGCTAGGAGAGTCGGAATGTCGTACATGTGCCTGCCTCAGAATTCACAGCAGAAGATGGTCGCATAATCGTTCTGGCCGATGGCGATATTGGGCGTGGACGCCCAGCGCTGACCGCTACCCCCTGTGTCCCAGCCCACCTTGGTACCCACAGGACAGGCATAGGTCGTTACGTCATTCGGGTCGTAACCCGGAATGGTGTAAGCGTGGCAGGTAGGCGTCTTGCTGACTTGGCGCTTCCACAACCCGCTCTGGCAGGACAGCAAGGCACCACCACCATCGCGGCTGACCAGACCGTTGGTGGCGCAACCCGCGTTTTCCGTCGCCGAGCCGATCAGCTGGATGTACTCACCAACGTAGGTCCTGCCGTCGGAAAAGAGGCTGTTCCCACGCATCTGGCCGGAGGTGTAAACGCTCTTGCCGGCATAGGCCCGTACCCAGTCGCTGTCGGTCATGTGCCAGCCGCCACCCCACTTCTCGCTGTACCAGCCGGTATCCCCTCGGGTCCTGAACCAGCCCGTGGTGTAGGTCTCCCCCGACATACTGGCCGTTACGCCCTGGACGTTGCCTCGCGCATACATCGAGCCGGTGGTGGTATCGCCAGAGACCGCAACGTTGCCCTCGACCGTGGCAGTGCCGTTCATGGTGGCATTGCCCTGCAGGTAGAGAGAGCCTGCGCGGACGTCCCCGCCAGCATTGACGGTCCCGTTCAGGGTGGCATTGCCGTTGAGGTAGAGAGATCCAGCATGCACGTCACCGCCGGCATTGACCGTACCGTTGAGATTCACGTTGCCGGTGGCATTGATGGTCGCGGCATTGTTGATGTCATTGAGGGCGTAGTCACGTTTCAGGTTGCTTGGCTGTAACAGCTCGTCGATGTCGAGCGGCTTGCCGCCCAGGCCGAATTCAATCGGCAGGTAGGTCTCATCAAAGGTCAGCGCACGGCTTTCGAGCTGCGCGACCTTGCGCTGAATCTCGGTGGCCGAGCCCACCAGGTCGTAACCGGGAATGACGGCGCCGTCGATCACGGCCACCAGTGCATAGCGAGGCTCATCGCCAGGCACCTGCCAGGCGGCCAGCCAGGATTGGCCCAACTGTCCGGCCAGCGCCGCAGCTAGCGAGTACATCCCCTTCATGGCCCCGGCGCTGCGCGCGACGAAGCCGGCCTGGATGACATTGGGCGTGCGCCGTATGGCGACGATGTCCATCTTGTGCAGGCGCCCGTACTCCCGGGCTTCCTTCATGTAGCCGGTCAGACTGCCCAACGGATGCCATTGCAGACCGGAGACAAAGCTCTTGCCGTGGTAGCTCAGGATCTGGGCAGTCTGCGCCGGGGCGACCGGTGATGTGCTGACAATGGCCATACGGTCAGCCCGTCACGATTGGCGTGATCAGCACCACCAAGACGCTGTGCCCCGAGGTCCGCGTGCGGCTACCGCCCAGGCCCAGAAAGCCCGGGTCGCCAACGCCGGTCCTGCGCGCATCCTCGCTGAGCTCTTCGAACCCGGACAGGATCAGTGTCTGGCCGCTGCGCAGCTTGACCTTGGGCGACAGCGACTTGGCGTCGTAGTCCGGCAGCTGGACGCTCGAGCCGTTGCTTGTGAAGGTCTGGAAGGTCGGCTTGCTGCTCATGTTGATCGACACCATGAGCAGCATCTCGTCGTGCTCGAGCACACGAGGCAGCAGGGTCATGTTGAAGCCGCTGGTGATGGTGCCGGGCGTGAGCGAAGTGCTGGAGCCAACCGACGCCGTGGACGTCGTCTGGCTGGAGGCCAGGTAACCCTGAACGTTGCCGATCTGAAGGGGCGCCGGCTGCAGGTTGAGGGTGGTAACCGACGGAGAGCGGACGTTCGAGACGCGACCTTGCTCGGCCAGTGCCTGGACGATGGCATTAGAGCCGGCCCAGGCAGAATCAGCGGTGTTGACGATCCCTATCGACGCCGAAGTTGCACTGGTACTGATACCGGAGACGGTATTGGAGAGTGAGAGCCCCCATTTGGTATTGAGCGACTTGTAGACCGCCGCCCAGTTGAGGCCGAGCTGGTCCGTGTCGGTCAGCGTGACCTCGAAGACCTTGACGTTGAACAATACCTGTTGGGTGATGCTGCGATTGGTGTTGTTGAGGTAGGCCTCAATCCGCGAGATCACCTCAGGGCGATCCGTGACGGTCAGGGTTCCGGTGGAAGGGGCCAGGTACATCCGCCCGGCCGGGGCGACGCTGAGCATCGCTTTCACGTTGTTCTGGATGTCCTGCAGGATTGAGGACTCCAGGGTGACCGTGGTGCTCTGGTTGCTACCCGAGTCGCCCGAAACACCTGAGCTGGTACTAGATCCGCCCGAGTTACTGCCGCTGGTACCGGCGGCGGTGGCCATCCCGGATTTCACGGTGCTGGCGATGACCTGCTTGTCGCCAAAGGACCAGACGTCGAAGACCCGAGTCTCGAAGTAGCTGATCCGCACGGCGCGCTCGACGGGCGAATATCGCCAGCCCAGGCCCAGGCGCGCCGTCACTTCATCGAGCAGGCCGGAGGCCTTTCCGCTGTATTTGAGGCCGCTGACCTGGCTT
>NZ_WHOV01000094.1:0-18533 GCF_009765395.1 Pseudomonas sp. BAV 4579
CCGACCGCTCGGTTCGTAGCCGAGTACTCTATCCAGCTGAGCTACGAGTGCGTTGAAGCTGCGTATTCTAGCTTCCGTTTCTGACGTGTCAAGCAAATTTGCTTGTTTATCAGGTACTTACCAATCGGTCAGTACAGCGGAGCCAGTTTGAAGCAAATGGCGGTGAGGGAGGGATTCGAACCCTCGACACCCTTTTGAGGTGTACTCCCTTAGCAGGGGAGCGCCTTCGGCCACTCGGCCACCTCACCGCAACGGGGCGAAACTATATCGAAGGTTTGCCCGTTTGCAAAGAGAAAAATTCAAAAAAAATCAGTGGTTTGGTTCTTGGTCCTTTTCCTTCTGGATGCGCTGATAGATTTCCTCGCGATGAACCGCGACTTCCTTGGGTGCATTGACGCCGATGCGGACCTGGTTGCCCTTGACTCCCAGTACCGTCACGGTGACTTCATCACCCACCATCAGGGTCTCACCAACCCGACGAGTCAAAATAAGCATTCCATTCTCCTTAAGCTTTTAACTCAGTCTGCACGTATGAACCGAAACGATCCCTGAATGGACCTTCTAGTCGCTATTGACCTCTGTCCATGCAAGTAAAGTTCCGTAGAACCCGCGTCGGATGAGGTCCCTGTGGCAGGGACCTCATCTGACCGGTCACTCGGCGCCGCGTGCGGGGGCGTCGAGCTCGAAAGCGGTATGCAGGGCACGGACGGCCAGTTCGAGGTATTTCTCCTCGATGACCACCGACACCTTGATCTCGGAGGTGGAGATCATCTGGATGTTGATGCTCTCCTTGGCCAGGGCTTCGAACATCTGGCTGGCCACACCGGCATGGGATCTCATGCCCACGCCAACGATGGAGACCTTGGCGATCTTGCTGTCGCCGACGGACTCCCGGGCACCGATCTCGACGCCGGTGCGCCTGAGGATCTCCAGGGCCGCCTGGTAGTCGTTGCGGTGCACGGTGAAGGTGAAGTCGGTGGTGTTATCGTGCGCGACGTTCTGCACGATCATGTCGACTTCGATGTTGGCCGCGCTGATCGGGCCGAGGATCTTGAAGGCCACGCCGGGGGTATCCGGCACACCGCGAATGGTCAGCTTGGCTTCGTCACGGTTGAAGGCGATGCCGGAGATGATCGGCTGTTCCATGGATTCCTCTTCATCAAGGGTAATGAGGGTGCCCGGACCCTCCTGAAAGCTGTGCAGCACGCGCAGCGGCACGTTGTACTTGCCGGCGAATTCCACCGAGCGGATCTGCAGCACCTTGGAGCCGAGGCTGGCCATTTCCAGCATTTCCTCGAAGGTGATCTTGTCCAGGCGCCGGGCCTGGGGCACCACGCGCGGATCGGTGGTGTAGACGCCGTCGACGTCGGTGTAGATCTGGCACTCGTCGGCCTTCAGCGCGGCCGCCAGGGCCACGCCGGTGGTGTCGGAGCCACCACGGCCCAGGGTGGTGATGTTGCCCTGCTCGTCGACGCCCTGGAAGCCCGCCACGACCACCACCTTGCGCGCCTTGAGGTCGGCGCGGATGCGGGCGTCGTCGATCTGCTGGATGCGTGCCTTGGTGTGGGCGCTGTCGGTGAGGATGCGCACCTGGCTGCCCGTGTAGGAGACCGCCTGGACGCCGCGCTTGAGCAGCGCCATGGTCAGCAGGCCGATGGTGACCTGCTCGCCGGTGGAAACCATGACATCCAGCTCGCGCGGATCGGGTTGCTCCATGATCTGCCTGGCGAGGCCGATCAGGCGATTGGTCTCGCCGCTCATGGCCGACACCACCACCACGATCTGGTCGCCCGCCTCATGGAAGCGTTTCACCTTGTCGGCGACCTGCTCGATACGCTCCACCGTACCCACCGAGGTACCGCCGAATTTCTGTACGATCAATGCCATTGCTTGCTGCCCGTCCGCAGAAAAATCTGATTCAAGTTGTTGAGGGAGGAAGCGGGCCGCCCTCCCCGGCGACCCGCGCCCGTTCATAATCTGCTGCGCGTCGGCCAAACGGCGTTGGAATTGCTTTCGGAATGCTCACTTGCCATTCGTAAACTCGAACGCGAGTCCGATCCGCTTGCTCAAGCACTTCCGCCTTGTTTGGCTCTAGCTCGCGAGATCATGGCTCCTATAGGCTTTCCTCGGCGTACTGGCCGGCACAGGCCAGGGCCGCTGCGAGCTGGCTGGCATCGGTGCCGCCGCCCTGGGCCATGTCCGGACGACCGCCGCCCTTGCCACCGACCACGGCCGCAGCGCGTTTCATCAGCTCGCCGGCCTTGAGCCTGGCGGTCAGGTCGGCGGTGACGCCGGCCACCAGCACCACCTTGCCGTCGGCTTCGCCACCCAGCAGGATCATGCCGCTGCCGAGCTTGTTCTTGAGCTGGTCGACCAGCGCCAGCAGCGCCTTGCCGTCGAGACCGTCGAGGCGCGCGGTGAGCACCTTGGCGCCCTTGACGTCCTGCGCCTGGTCCAGCAGGTCACCGGCCGAGGCACTGGCGGCCTTGGCCTTGAGCTGCTCGATTTCCTTTTCCAGCTGGCGATTGCGCTCGACCAGCGCGGCCAGCTTGTCCAGCACGTTGTCGCGACTGCCCTTGAGCAGGCTGGCGGCTTCGCGCAGCTGCTCCTCGGCGCCGTTGAGGTAGGCCAGGGCCGCGGTGCCGGTGATGGCTTCCACGCGGCGCACGCCGGAGGCCACGCCGCCTTCGCTGACCAGCTTGAGCAGGCCGATGTCGCCGGTCTGGGCCACATGGGTGCCACCGCACAGCTCGACGGAGAACTCGCCGCCCATGCCGACCACCCGCACCACGTCGCCGTACTTCTCGCCGAACAGCGCCATGGCGCCGCGGGCCTTGGCTTCGTCGATGGCCATGACTTCGGTGGTCACCGCGCTGTTCTTGCGGATCTCTTCGTTGACGATGGTCTCGATGCGCTTGAGCTCCTCGGGCTTGATGGCCTCGAAGTGGCTGAAGTCGAATCTCAGGCGCTGGTCGTTGACCAGGGAGCCCTTCTGGTGGACGTGATCGCCCAGCACCTGGCGCAGCGCGGCGTGCAGCAGGTGGGTACCGGAGTGGTTCAGGGCGATGCCCTGGCGGCGGCTGGCGTCGACCTGGGCCATGAGCGCGGTGCCGACGTTGAGGCTGCCCCTGGTCACCACGCCATGGTGCAGGAAGGCACCCTGGGTCTTGGTGGTGTCGCGCACGGCAAAGCCGACGCCGGCGCTTTCCAGGGTACCGGTATCACCGACCTGGCCACCGGATTCACCGTAGAACGGCGTCTGGTCGAGGATGACCACGCCCTCCTCGCCTTCGGCCAGGCTGTCCACCGGCTGACCGGCACGGTACAGGGCGACGATGGTGCCCGAGGCGATGGTGGTGTCGTAGCCGAGGAAGCGGGTTTCGCCCTCGACCTTGACCAGGCTGTTGTAATCCACGCCAAAGGCACTGGCGGAGCGGGCGCGCTCGCGCTGGGCTTCCATCTCGCGCTCGAAACCGGCCTCGTCGAGGTTGAGATTGCGCTCGCGGGCGATGTCGTTGGTCAGGTCGACCGGGAACCCGTAGGTGTCATAGAGCTTGAACACCACGTCACCGGGGATGGTGTCGCCCTGCAGTTGCGCCAGATCCTGCTCGAGGATCTTCAGACCCTGCTCCAGGGTCTTGGCGAACTGCTCTTCCTCGGTGCGCAGCACGCGCTCGATGTGCGCCTGCTGCTGGACCAGCTCGGGATAGGCCTGGCCCATCTCGGCCACCAGGGCGGCGACGATCCTGTGGAAGAAGGTGCCCTTGGCGCCCAGCTTGTTGCCATGACGGCAGGCGCGGCGAATGATGCGCCGCAGCACGTAGCCGCGGCCTTCATTGGATGGCAGCACGCCGTCGGCGATCAGGAAGCTGCAGGAGCGGATGTGGTCGGCCACCACCTTGAGCGACGGGGCGTCGTCATTGGCGCAGCCGATGGCCTCGGCCGAGGCCGCCAGCAGTTGCTGGAACAGGTCGATCTCGTAGTTCGAATGCACGTGCTGCAGCACCGCGCTGACCCGCTCCAGGCCCATGCCGGTGTCGACGCTGGGCGCCGGCAGCGGATGCAGGACGCCATCGGCGGTGCGGTTGAACTGCATGAAGACGTTGTTCCAGATCTCGATGTAGCGATCGCCGTCTTCTTCCGGCGAGCCGGGCGGGCCACCCCAGATCTCGGCACCGTGGTCGAAGAAGATCTCGGTGCAGGGACCGCAGGGACCGGTGTCGCCCATGGTCCAGAAGTTGTCCGAGGCATAGGGCGCGCCCTTGTTGTCGCCGATGCGCACCATCTGCGCCTCGGGCACCCCGACTTCCTTGGTCCAGATGTCGTAGGCCTCGTCATCGGTGGCATAGACGGTGACCCAGAGCTTTTCCCGGGGCAGACCCAGCCACTGGGGCGAGGTGAGGAATTCCCAGGCGAAGGTGATGGCGTCGCGCTTGAAGTAGTCGCCGAAGCTGAAGTTGCCCAGCATCTCGAAGAAGGTGTGGTGACGCGCCGTGTAGCCGACGTTCTCCAGGTCGTTGTGCTTGCCGCCCGCGCGCACGCACTTCTGGCTGGTGGCGGCGCGGGTGTAGCTGCGCTTTTCCATGCCGAGAAAGCAGTCCTTGAACTGATTCATCCCGGCGTTGGTGAACAGCAGGGTCGGATCGTTCGCGGGGATCAGCGAACTGGAGGCGACCCGGGTGTGCCCCTTCTCTTCGAAGAAGCGGAGGAAGGCTTCGCGGATTTCGGCGCTTTTCATATTCATTCCAGACAATGGGCTTTTCGACGCGCGTGACGGGCATCCGACTGGATCGCAGACGAGACGAACGGAGCGGGCGCCGCAGACGCGGCACGTGCGGAAAACGGACACGCATGTCTGGGAGTATATCGACGCCCGCGCCCCGGTGTCGCCCCGGTTGCGCAGGAAAAACGTCGTCGGAAGACTTAGCGGCGGCGGTAGGCGGAGAAAGCGGCGATGACCGCCTCGATATCGGCGGCGCTGACGTCCAGATGGGTAACCAGTCGCAGGCGTGCTGCCGGACTGATGCGGATGCCACGCTCGGCCAGGAAGGCATGCAGGGCGGGCGCCTGGTCGCCCAGGGCGAGATAGACCATGTTGGTCTGCACCGGCTCCACCTGATAGCCGAGCTCGGCCAGGGCGGTGCCGAGTTGCGCCGCGTGGGCGTGGTCCTCGGCCAGCCGCTCGACCTGGTGATCGAGGACATGCAGGCCGGCGGCCGCGAGGATGCCGGCCTGGCGCATGCCACCACCCACCACCTTGCGCCAGCGCCGCGCCTTGGCGATGAGCGCGGCCTCGCCGCAGAGCACCGAACCCACCGGCGCGCCGAGGCCCTTGGACAGGCAAACCGATACCGAGTCGAAATGCTGGCTGATCTCGCGCACCGGTACGCCGAGCTTGACCGCGGCGTTGTACAGCCGCGCGCCATCCAGGTGCAGCGCCAGGCCGTGCTCCCGGGTGAAGGCCCGCGCCGCCGCCAGATAGGCCAGTGGGAGGACCTTGCCGTGCATGGTGTTTTCCAGCGCCAGCAGCCGGGTGCGGGCGAAATGGAAATCATCGGCCTTGATGTAGCTGCGCACCAGATCGAGGTCGAGACTGCCATCGGCGGCCATCTCGATGGGCTGCGGCTGAATGGAGCCGAGCACCGCGGCGCCGCCGCCCTCGTACTTGTAGGTGTGGGCCTGCTGGCCGACCAGGTATTCGTCGCCCCGCTCGCAGTGCGCCAGCAGGCCGAGCAGGTTGCTCATGGTGCCGCTGGGCACGAAGAGTCCGGCCTCCAGCCCGAGATCGCCTGCCAGACGTTGCTCCAGGCGGGAGACCGTGGGGTCTTCGCCGTAGACGTCATCGCCGAGTTCGGCGGCCAGCATGGCCTGGCGCATGGCCGGCGTGGGCTGGGTGACGGTGTCGCTGCGCAGATCGATCAAGCGGTAGCTCCTTATGCCGGGACCACGATGAGTCCGGCCCGCAGGCCGACGGCGACCTTGGGATTGGGGAAGATGATGCGCGCCTCGGCCTCGTCGACGATCCAGCGCTCGCTGCCGTCTTCGGCCAGTAATGAACCCTGGCGCAGCGGCGAGAAGTTGGCCACGTCGTCGGCCAGGTGCAACTGGAAACGCGGACTGGACTTGTACACCTGGCGCGCCACGCGGAATCTCAGCAACGAGGAATCCGCTGGCGGCAACTCGGCTTCGCGGCCTTCGACCAGGGCTTCCAGCAGCAGGCGCAGGCGACTCAGGTCGAGTTCGCTGTTCTCGCCGAAGGGCCGTGCCTGGCCCAGCTCCAGGGTCAGGGCCTCGGCCTGGCATTCGGCGTAGGTGTAGGCGCTGAAGGTGATGCCCGGCTTGTCGTAGAGCAGCACGGCCTCGATGCCGGCCGCTTCGAGGCGCTGCAGCTCGGCTTCCGAATGCTCGCGCCCGGCGCTCCAGGGATAGAGGGCGAAGCGCGGCAGCGCCGAGGCGCGCAGCGCGGTGTGCAGGTCGTAATGCAGGCGCGCCCGATCGGGCTTGCTGAAGAACTGCGCGGACAGGCGCTCCAGGTCGTTGGCGCGTTGCGCCTCGGAGCCTTCGGCCTGGGCATGGCGGCCGTTGAAGAGGCGATTCAGATCCTGCTCGACATAGCGGGTGCCCCGGCGCATGGCGTCGGGATTGCCGTACATGAACAGCAGACGACAGGCGGGGCGCAGGGCGCCGCTGGCGATGCCGCTGAGCAACGCGTCGAGCAGCTCCATGGGCGCCGTCTCGTTGCCATGGATACCCGCGGAGAGCAGCAGGTCCATGCGGTTGTCGCGCGCCACCGGCGGGGTGACTTCCAGTACGCCTTCGGTCAGCCAGTGGAGACGGGTGCCGTCGGCAGTCAGTTGAATCTTCTCGGTCGGCTCGCGGCCGGCCAGGGTCAGGTCCAGCAGGCGGCCAAGCGCCAACCGATAACGTTCAGATGCAGCCATGCTCTACTCCGCTGAGCGACGTGTCGTCGGGCTAGATACTCAATGATCGTGGCCGCAACCGCAATCGGCGTCATGCACAGGCTTCTCATCGCCTTCGTCGGCGAAGGTCTCCAGGGCGATGGACAGGCCCAGGGCATTGAGGGCCTGGGGACGCAGCACCAGGACCGGGGTCTGCTCCTCATCATCCTGGGAGTCGGCGAAGATGTTGAGACCGCCGCTGCCATCGGCTTCCAGCCAGAGGTCGCGACCGGCCAGACGGATGGCCAGGCGCTGGACCTGCAGCGTCTGCTGCTCGTCGCCGGTGGGTTCGAGGATGAGATCGAGAAGGTGGCTCATGGGGGCTCCGGAGGTCAGGGCAATTGAAAGGGATAGACCGAGCCGAGGCCCAGCAGCTGGGTCAACTCGTCGAGGGCGGTGCGGACTTCGCCCAGCAACTGGGGATCGGCGAGATCCGCAGGTGTCAGGCGGTCGCGGTAGTGGCGATCCACCCAGTCGAGCAGTTGGGCATGCAGCGCCGGGGTAAAGCGTACCCCCGGATTCACCGCGGTCAGCTCGTCGGCGGTGAGCGCCACGCGCAGGCGCAGGCAGGCGGGGCCGCCGCCGTTCTGCATGCTCTGCTTGAGATCGAAGACCTTGACCTCAGCCAGCGGGCCTGCGCCGCCGACCTGGGCCTGCAGATAGTCCCAGACCAGCGGATTCTGTCGGCACTCGTCGGGCACCACCAGCAATGCGCCCTGCCCCGGTCGATCCAGCAGCTGGCTGTTGAACAGATAGGAGCGCACGGCGTCACCGACGCTGATCTCGCTGCGCCGCACGCAGAGGCGTTGCAAGGTGGCACCGCGTCGGGCGAGCTTGGCTTGCAATTCGTCGAGTACACGATCGCTGTCGAGGAAGGCATCCTCATGGTGGAACAGCACCTGGGCATTGCCCACCGAGATGACGTCATTGTGGAAGACGCCCTGGTCCACCACCGCCGGATTCTGCTGGGCGAACACCACGCCCTCCTCGCTCAGGCCATGCAGGCGGGCGATAGCCTGGGAGGCTTCCAGGGTCTGCCGGGCCGGATAGCGATGGGGCTCGGGATAGCGCGGATCGAAGGCGCTGCGACCGAAGACGAAAAATTCCACGCCCGGGGCGCCGTGGTCGCGACTGAAGCGGGTGTGGTTGGCCGCGCCCTCGTCACCGAACTGGGCCACCGAGGGCAGTGGCGCATGATGCTGGAAACGCGCGGGATCGCGAAACATCGCCTGGAGGATGCGCGCCGTGGTGCTGGGTTCGAGGCTGCGGTGGAACTTGCAGGCCAGGTTGGCCGGGGTGAAATGCACGCGGCCGTCGCGGGTGTCGGCGCTGGGGCTGACGGTGGCGGCGTTGGCCGTCCACATGGCCGAGGCGGAACTGGCGGACAGCAGCAGCGGCAAGGCTTCGCGCGCCGCGCCCTCCAGCACCTGGGCATCGCTGCCGGCGAACCCCAGGCGGCGCAGCGAGGCAATGTCGGGTCGTTCGTGGGGGGCCAGCACACCTTGCTCGAAGCCCAGCTCCATCAGCGCCTGCATCTTGGCCAGGCCCTGGCGCGCGGCCTCGCGCGGATTCGAGCACTGCTGCTTGCTGGCCTGGGAGGCCACGTTGCCATAGGACAGGCCGGCATAGTTGTGGGTCGGACCGACCAGGCCGTCGAAATTGACCTCCCGCGCGGCAGGGGCGAGTTGACTCATAGCTGTAGTCCTGGAGGCAGTTGGCTGGGCAGGGTCAGGGCGTCGCTTTCCAGCGAGGCGACCGGGAAGGCGCAGTAGTCCGCGGCGTAATAGGCGCTGGGTCGATGATTGCCCGAGGCACCGACGCCGCCGAAGGGGGCGGCACTGGCCGCCCCGGTCAGGGGCCGATTCCAGTTGACGATGCCAGCGCGCACCCCTTGCCAGAAGCGTTCGTAGAGGGCCGGATCGTCGGCCAGCAGGCCGGCCGCCAGTCCAAAGCGAGTAGCGTTGGCCAGCGCCAGCGCCTCGTCGAAGTCGCCATAGCGCTGGACCTGCAACAGCGGCCCGAAGACTTCTTCATCGGGCAGGTCGGCGATCCCCGACACCTCGATGATCCCCGGCGTGAGCAGCGCTCGCTGGGGCTCCGGCTGCCGCAACTCCAGCAGTACCCGGCCACCCTGGGCCAGGCGCTGCGCCTGGGTCTGCAGCAGGGCCTGGGCAGCGGCGAGGGAGATGACGGTGCCCATGAAGGGCGCCGGAGCGGCGTCGAAGGGACCGGTGCTGAGCCCGGCGCTGACACTCACCAGGCGCGCCAGCAGGGCATCGCCCCAGGCCCCCTTGGGTACGAGCAGGCGGCGGGCGCAGGTGCAGCGCTGCCCGGCGGAGAGGAAGGCCGACTGGACGATGGTCACCACGGCGGCGTCCAGATCGGCCACCGGCGCCACCACCAGCGGATTGTTGCCGCCCATCTCCAGGGCCAGCAGTCGCTGCGGACGGTCCGCGTTGAGACGATGCAGCGCCGCGCCGGTGGCGCTGGAGCCGGTGAAGAGGATGCCGTCCAGACCCGGATGCGCAGCCAGGGCCTCGCCGGTGGTCCGGCCGCCCTGCACGAGATTGAGTACCCCGGCCGGCAGCCCGGCGGCGATCCAGCATTCCAGGGTCAGGGCGGCGAAACGCGGGGTCAGCTCGCTGGGCTTGAACACCACCGTGTTGCCAGCCAGCAACGCCGGGACGATATGGCCATTGGGCAGATGGCCGGGAAAGTTGTAGGGACCGAAGACCGCCAGGACGCCGTGCGGTCGATGGTGCGTGACGCTGCGGGCGTCCGCCACGCTCGCCGAACGCTCGCCGCTACGGGCCGCTTCGGCCTGGGCCGAGATGGCCACCTTGGCGATCATGCTGCCGAGCTCGGTATCGGCCTCCCACAGCGGCTTGCCGGTTTCCTCGGCCAAGGCCCGGGTCAGCGCGGAGCGGCGTTGCTGCAGCGCCTGGGCGAAGGCCTGCAGGATCTCCAGGCGCGCGGCCTGGCCGCGTCTTTCCCAGGCGGGAAAGGCCTGGCGCGCCGCGGCGATCGCCTGCTCGACGTCCGCTGCGTCCGCGGCGGCGCCCTGCCAGAGCGCGGTCCCGGCGTAGGGATCGAGCGAGGTGAAGGTCTCGCCGCGCCCGGGGCACCACTGACCAGCGATATAGAGGCTATCCATGGGGTCTCCTCAGGGCATCAGGCGCACGGCGCGCACCTGGGCGCCGGCCATCAGCCGCAGTTCGCGGGCGGTGGCCAGATCGACCACCAGGGTGCCGGACGCCAGGCGCGCGCGCGCGCTGGTGATGCGGCAGTCCTGGCATTTGCGGTTGTGGATCAGATAGACCTCGGCATCGTCGCCCGGCGTGCCGACCGCCAGTACCAGGCGCTGGCTGTCGCGGATCGCACGCAGCTTGGCGGTCTCGGCCTCCACGGTCGGCCCCGCGTCGAAGATGTCGACATAGCCCTGGTAGTTGAAGCCCTCGGCCTCCAGCAGGCGGCGCGCCGCCTCGGTGTCCGGGTGTACCCGACCGATCACCTGGCGCGCTTCCGGCGACAGGAAGCAGGTGTACAGCGGAAAGCGCGGCATCAGCTCGGCGATGAAACCGCGATTGCCGATGCCGGTGAGATAGTCCGCCTGGGAAAATTCCATCTTGAAGAAATGCCGGCCCAGGGCTTCCCAGAAGGGTGACCGGCCCTGGTCGTCGGACATGCCGCGCAATTCGGCGATGATGCGCTCGGCGAACAGCTCGCGGAATTCGGCGATGAACAGGAAGCGGGACTTGGACAGCAGGCGCCCGGCCGCGCCACCGCGCCGATCGGCGCGCAGGAACAGCGAGCAGAGTTCGGAGCTGCCGGTCATGTCGTTGGCCAGGAACAGCGTGGGGATCTGCCGGTGGATGTCCAGTTCGCGCGAGGCGCTTACCGTCAGGCCGACCCGGTAGTTGTACCAGGGCTCACGCAGACCCAGGGCGGCGGCGATCCCGGCGATACCGATGACCTCGCCGTCCTCTTCCAGGACGAACAGATAGTCCGCGTCGGCGGATTCGACCTGGCGCAGAAAGCTGTGCTCGGCATTTTCCACCCGCTGCGCCAGGCGTTCTTCACTGGCCGGCAGGGTGGTGAGACCGGCGCCGGCCGCCTGCGCCAGTTGCAGCAGCGCGGGCACATCGGCACGGGTGACGGGACGGACGATCATCGGACCTCCAAAGACGCTAGGGTCGGCTACAGCGCTACCAGACGAACCCGGTCGCCTTCGGCGATCTCCAGGGTGGCGATCTGCTCGGGGGAAAGGACGACGGCTTCGCCAGGCGTCCAGCGCAGCGGCGTGGCCAGCGCCCGAAAATTTTCCAGACCATCGTTGGCGACCAGGAACCAGGGTGCCTCGTCGCCGGCCGGGCTACCTTCGCTCACCGGCGCCAGGCGGCTCTCGGCGATCGAGCGGATGGCCGTGGTGCGGGCGTGCAGGGTCGGACCGCCATCGAAGATGTCGATGTAGTTGTCGGTTTCGAAGCCTTCCCGACTGAGGATGTCGAAGGTGATCTGGGCCCGGGGATGCACCTGGCCCATGGCCTCCTGGGCGCTGTCGGGCAGCAGGGGCACATAGAGCGGATAGGTCGGCATCAGTTCGGCGAGAAAGGTGCGACTCTTCTGCCCGGACAGGCGCTCGGCGGCGGCGTAGTCCATGTCGAAGAAGTTGCGCCCTACCCCGTTCCAGAACGGCGATTCGCCGTCGTCATCCGCCAGCCCAACAATTTCCACCACCACCGTCTCGGCAAAGCGCGCCGGGTGGGCGGCCATGAACAGCAGACGGGCGCGGGAGTTGAGTTCGGCGTGAGGGGTGTCGAGCAGCGGGCGCTGGACGTAGAAGCTGCTCAGCACGCTGTTGCCGGTCAGGTCGTGACAGAGCGACAGCACATGGACCTTGTTGTGGATCTTCAGCTCGCGCGAGGCGTGAATGAAGGTCTCGTTGCGAAAGCTGTAGAAGGGCTCGGAGAAACCGGCCGAGGCGACGATGGCCGAACAGCCCAGCAACTCGCCGCTGCGGGTGTCTTCGAGCACGAAGAAATAGCTCTCCTCGCCATGGAAGCCCACTTCGGCCGCCAGCGACGACTCCGAGGTGCGGATCTTGTCGCGCAGCCGCTCAGGGTTGTCGGGCAGCGAGGTGACGCCAACCGGGCTATCCGCGGCGAGCCGCTGGACCAGGGGCAGATCCGCCGCGCGCGCAGGGCGCATTACCAGCATGAGAACTCCTTGTGTACGGATCCATCCCTGGATGCCAGCGGTACGCGTCCCGCGTCCGGAGATTAGCCTTGGGTGAGACGCGCCAGGGCGCGATCCAGGCGGGCCAGGCCTTCGTCGATATCGGTGTCGGAGATGATCAGGCTCGGCGCCATGCGCAGCACGTCCGGGCCGGCCTGCAGGATCATCAGGCCTTCCTCGTTGGCGGCGGTGACGATGTCCTTGGCGCGCCCCTTCCAGCTGTCGTTGAGCACCGCGCCGATCAGCAGGCCGAGGCCGCGGATCTGCTGGAACAGGTGGTAGCGGGCGTTGAGCTGCTCAAGACCGGCGACAAAGCGCTGATGGCGCGCGGCGACCCCGGCCAGGGTTTCCGGGGTGGCGACGATGTCCAGCAGCGCGGCGCCCACGGCGCAACCCAGCGGATTGCCGCCATAGGTGCTGCCGTGCACGCCGGCGCTGAAGTGCTGGGCGACCTTCTCGGTGGTCAGCATGGCTGCCAGCGGGAAACCGCCGCCGATGCTCTTGGCGGTGGTGAGGATGTCCGGCACCACGCCATAGTGCTGGTAGGCGTAGAGATGACCGCTGCGACCGACCCCGCTCTGCACCTCGTCGAAGATCAGCAGGGCGCCATGGGTGTCGCACAGGCGACGCGCGCCTTCCAGGTAGGCCTGGTCGGCCGGAAGCACGCCGCCCTCGCCCTGGATGGGTTCGAGGATGACCGCGCAGGTCTTGTCCGACACCACGGCTTCGAGGGCGGCCAGGTCGTTGTAGGGCACGTGGCGGATGCCTTCGATCTTGGGACCGAAGCCATCGGAATACTTGGGCTGCCCGCCGACGCTGACGGTGAACAGGGTCCGGCCGTGGAAGCTGTTGGTGGCGGCGACGATCTCGTAGCGACTGCCGCCGCTGACGTCGTGACCATAGCGACGGGCCAGCTTGCAGGCCGCCTCGTTGGCTTCGGCGCCGGAGTTGGCGAAGAACACCCGGTCGGCGAAGGTATGGTCCACCAGCTTGCGCGCCAGGCGCAGGGCGGGCTCGTTGGTGTAGATGTTGGATACATGCCAGAGCTTGCCGGCCTGCTCGGTCAGGGCCTTGATCAGCGCGGGATGGCCATGGCCCAGGGCACTGACGGCGATGCCGCCGGCGAAGTCGACGTATTCACGATCGGCCTGATCCCAGACGCGGGAACCCTCTCCTCGCACCGGAATGAACGCGGCGGGGGCGTAGGTCGGGACCATCACCTCATCGAAGGCGGCGCGTTGCACATTGGGTTGAGAAGCGGACATCGGGATTTCTCCTGCCGATCACGGCGGTGACTGAGGGGGATTGTAGGACGACCTCCAGGCGCGGCATTGCGCCCAGGCGACAACTATTTACGGGCGAAAATGCAAACGGGCATCCGACTCGCAGTCTAGCGATTCGGACACCCGCTCTGGAAGGGCAAGGACGTACCTTCGGTACGCCCGGAAGATCAGTTGGGCGCGACGCGGCTGGTGCCGTTGACGGTCATGATGCGCACCCGCTCGCCGACGCGGAACATCTCGCCCTTGTTGACCGCCTGTACATAGGCGCGGGAGCCGCCGTCGTCTTCCTTCACGGTGATCTCGACACCGCTGGCCTTGGTGAAGCCTTCTTCGGTGGCCGCACCCAGCAGGCCGCCGGCTACCGCGCCGATGATGGCGGTGACGAAGCTGCCACGCCCGCCGCCAATGGCGCTACCGCCAATGCCACCGACCACAGCGCCGGCCCCGGCGCCAACGGGCGACTTGGTGCCCTCGATGGTGACCGGACGCAGGGCGGTGATGGTACCGGTACGGACCGTCTGCACCTGCCGGGCCTCATCGCGCGAATAGACGTCGCCGGACTGATCGGAGGCGCAGCCGGCCAGCAGGGCGACGGCGGTCAGGGAAGCGGCGAGTTGAAGGACTCTGTTCATGGGGCAACTCCAGGGGCAGTTGAAAGACACTGGCCGTACCGGGCAGCGGTACGGGCGCAGATCGCTATTATCCTTGACCCAGGGCGTCCGGGGAGGTTTCCGGCGACTGTAATCTCGGCACCTTGCGAACGCCTTAAGGAGCCAGGCGCTGGCGCTGCCAGCCACCCTCTACGCGCTGGTAATCCAGCCGATCGTGGAGGCGGCTGGAGCGCCCCTGCCAGAATTCGATGCGCTGGGGCCTCAGGCGATAGCCACCCCAGAACGGCGGCCGGCTGGGATCACCGTCGGCGAAGCGCTGCTGCACCTCGGCCAGACGCTGCTCCAACTCGTGACGGTCGGCGATGGCCTGGCTCTGCGGCGAGGCCCAAGCACCCAGGCGACTGCCCAGTGGACGGACGCGGTAGTAGGCATCGGATTCCTCGGCGGACACCTGTTCCACCCGGCCCTCGATCCGCACCTGGCGCTCCAGTGCCGGCCAGAAGAAGGTCATGGCCGCCCGCGGTTGCGCGGCCATCTGCTGCCCCTTGGCGCTGTCGTAATTGGTATAGAAGACGAAGCCCTGGGCATCGACGCCCTTGAGCAACAGCACGCGGCAATGGGGCTGGCCTTCGTCATCGACGGTGGCCAGCCAGCAGGCATTGGCTTCGACCGGAGGCTGCTCGGTACGCACCGCCTCTTCGAACCACTGCCCGAACAGGGCATAGGGATCGGCGGGCGCCTGGGCTTCGGTCAGGCCGTCGCGGGTGTAGTCGCGACGCATATCGGCGAGGGACGGTGACATGGAAGTCTCCTGCTAGGTCGGTATCGACCTAGCTTAACCAAGTCCCGCCCGGCTCGCCTGCTTCAGGACAAGCTTTGTGGCTAGCGCGCCGCCAGCGACTGCAGGCTGGCCAGCACGGTGGCGCGCGGCTGGATCAGCACCTCGACGCGGCGGTTGACGGCACGACCGGCGGCGGTGGTGTTGTCGGCACGCGGATGGGCAGCGGCCAGACCGCGCACGATCAGGCGATTGCCGCTGTAGCCGCTGAGACGGAAGATCGCCGCCACGGCCTGGGCGCGTTGCAGGCTGATCTTGTCGTTGAGCGCGGCGGCACCGGTGCTGTCGCTGAAGCCGAGCACGATGACGGCGCTGTCTTCATCCACGCTCACCGACTTGGCCGAGCGGGACAGCGGGCCGAGCATCACCGGCAGCAGCATCTCGGCGCGATCCGGGTTGAAGGAGCTGTCCACCGGCGTGATCAGTACCAGGGCGTCGTCGCGGCGCTCGACCTTGACATTGCTGCCGGCCACGGCGACGCGCAGCTTCTGCTCGTGTTCATCCAGCCAGGCCTTGCTGACCTTGACCGGTACCGGCTTGAGCGCTTCCGCCTTGGCCAGGGGCTTCACGTCTTCGCTGCCGAAGGGCCACCACCAGCGGCTGCCCTTCTCGCCTGCCGCAGCGGACTGTTCGGACTTCGCAGAGGGCGCCTTCGCCGCGACCTTGGCTTCGGCCTTGGGCTCGGCCGCCTTGGCTACCGGCTTGGCCGGCTCGGCCGCCTGGTCGCCACCACCGAACGGCCACCACCAGTGGCTGCCGCTGGCGGCGGTGCTGGCCTGGGCATTGCCCGGCTTGGCAGGCGCGGCGGCCTGGTCGCCAGTGCCCTGGAAGGAGCTGCAGGCGGATACGCCCATGCAGAGAATGAGGGTGGTGGATTTGATCAGCTTCATGCAAAGTTTCCCATCGGCGAGCCGGAGGACAGAGTGAATCAATGCCCCGGCCAGCGCCGGTGGCATGAGTGAACTTAAAGTAGTTTCGAGATTGTGGCCGCAAACCTACGCCGGGCAAAGCGGTCGAGTCACGAAATTTGAGTCTGTGCCGACCAGTGGCAGTGCCCCTGGCAGCGCGCGAAGGAAAATCCAGGCGAACCGCCGCCAGGGCGCTGCTGATGGGTTGGCGGCGAGCGAAGGTTCTGTTGACATGGCTACCCGCAGGAAGCTAGCGCATGGAAGGACTCATCGATGTCGCGACCCTGGAGCGTCTGGCCGCCAGCGCCGCAGCCATTACCCGGGATTGTCGCTGTCTGCGACGGGATCTGGCGGGATGGGCGGCCTGGCCGGTGGGCTACCGGGAAACGGATTTCGCGCAGATCGGCACCCTGGCGCGTCACGCACCCGAGGATGCCATCATCGCGGAGTACCACCCGACGGGTACGCACTACTGGTCAGCTGACGCCCCCATCGCGCCCCGCTTCTACCCCTACAACCAGAGCACGGTATGGCGGTGCCTGGGCTGCGAGCGTCTTTACCTGCGGCATGATGACGATGGCGCCTACCACGTGGCGCCGCGTATTCGCCTGCTGCAGAGCGCCCTGATCATCGATGCCCCCCATGCCAATGACGGGCGTGAAGCCGCGGCGACCTGACCACCGGCCTCCAGCGCCTGCGACCTGGCAGGGGTCGATCAGCCGGTCGGCCTTCGCCGTCCAGGAGCACTTTCGCGCCCGGGCGGACGCTCTAGATCGCGGCGTTTGCAATCCCCTCTCGTTACCTGAGGCGCAAACCGGGAATTAAGCCCACAATAGGCGCCGCGTATCCCGCGTGCGGGTGTGCGCCCATCAACGGTAAAAAAACCTGGTCCCAGCAATACGATGGCAACTACAACTCGAACGGGCGTCGCCTGGTTTGTCGACGGTGCCTATGCCCTGAGCGCCTGGAATGGTTCGGTCTATGGTGCGAAATTCGACTATCTCAAGCTACGGCTTTTCATTGAAGAGGATGCGGGCGAGCCCATAGGCGACGCCTACTACTTCAACTGCGATAGCGACCCACCCACCATCGCCCAGACCGGCTTCAACAAGTTCTTGAGCTCGGCCCCTCCCAAGGGCGCCGGTCTTAGGGTCAAGCTGTACTGGCTGCAGAGCAAGGCCCACGAATGGCCTGCCTCCGTAGGTGGCGGGCCGATCCTGCATCCGGTAACCGGCGAGCAGTACACCACCAAGAGCCAGAAAGGCGTGGATGTCGGCCTGGCCTTCAACCTGATGCGCTCCCATGCCAAGCGCGGCTGGAAGAAGCTCTACCTGGTGGCGGGCGACGGCGATTTCCACGAGGTGGTGCAGTACCTGGTGGAAAACGAAGGGGTCGAGGTCACGGTGATCGGCGCGCACTTCTCCATCAGCGGCGAGATCGCGCCCTATGTCCGGGTGATCGAATTCAAGGACATCGAGGCGGCCATCGCCCGCTAGCCGACTGCCCTAGAGGCACTCCCCTACCGCGCGCGCCAGGACCTGGGCGCGCGGATCCATCAGCACATAGGGGCCGAGGGTATTGGTGACGAAGCCAAAGGCCACCTCGCGTTCCGGATCGGCAAAGCCGGTCGAGCCGCCCGCCCCCGGATGGCCGAAGGCCTGGGAGCCAAGGCCATAGGTGGCATTGGCCTGGTCCGGCTGGTCGAGCATGAAACCCAGCCCGAAGCGGGTCGGCGTGAGCAGGGTGCGGTCCTCGCCCCGGCTGTGCTCCACCAGAGCCTCGCTTAGCGTCTCCCATTCCAGCAGATCGCCGGCCAGCAGGCCGGCATAGAATCCCGCCAGGCTGCGCGCATGGCCGTGGCCGTTGGCCGCCGGCTGCTGGAAGCGCCGCCATTCGGCCTTGTTGGTGCTGGTGAGCACCCCGGATGGATTGCCAAAGGCCAGGGTCGGCAGGGCCACGGGATCGCTCAGGGTGGTCTTGAGCAAGCGCTGCGCAGCGGCATCGCCGAGCACGCCCTTGCCTCGCACGATATGGGCGACGCGCTCGTCTTCGCTGGCCGGCAGGCCGATGTGGAAATCCAGGCCCAGGCGCTCGGCGGTCCGAGCCACGATGGCCTCGCCCGGGCCACGGCCGTCGGCGCGACGGATCAGTTCACCCAGCAGCCAGCCAAAGGTGATGGGGGCATAGCCATGGGCGGTGCCGGGCGTCCACCAGGGTGCCTCGGCGGCGACTGCGGCGGTCATGGTGTCCCAGTCGTACAGGGCGTCACCCGCCAGACGTTTGCGCAAGGCGGAGACGCCGGATCGGTGGCTGAGCAGCTGTCGTAGCGTAATGTCGGCCTTGCCGGCGGCGGCGAATTCCGGCCAGCGTTCGGCGACCGGGGCATCAAGGGCCAGCTTGCCTTCCTCCACCAGCTGCAGCGCCGCCACCGCGGTGAAGGCCTTGGTGCAGGAGAACAGATTGAGCAGGGTATCGGTGTGCCAGGGCATCTGACCGTCCTTGTCGGCCATGCCGCCCCAGAGATCCAGCACCGTTTCACCGCCGACCTGGACGCACAGCGCCGCGCTGCGGGTCTGGCCGGCCGCGAGCAACTCGGCGAAGGCCTCGCGGACGGATTCGAATCTCAGGTCGTGATAGCCGTGAACGGTCATGGGGATTTCCTTGCTGTGGTTCTTCGGTATCGCGGCCATGGCGGTCCG
>NZ_WHOV01000095.1:0-53365 GCF_009765395.1 Pseudomonas sp. BAV 4579
GCGCGGGGCGCCCGCCTGGGGACGCCCGGTTAGCGCCTGGTTCGGCTGCGACTCAGCTGAACAGGGCGGCGGTCTTTTGCAGGGTGATCCAGATGCCCCAGGCCAGCGGGAGGCCCACGGCCAGCCAGGCGGCGATGGCCAGCGGCTTGGTCTTGGGATCGGCGCTCCACTCCAGCACCTGGGCGCTGCCGGCGTTGCTGTCGTGGCCATTGGCGCGCTCGACGGCGAGTTCGGCCTCGGTCATGAAGTGCTTGTCGGCGACCGGACGCACCAGCAGGTTGCAGATGAAGCCCAGCACCAGCAGACCGGCCAGGATGTACAGGGTGATGTCGTACACCTGGGCGCGGGGGATGCCCATGCTCAGCTGGTACTCGCGCAGATAGTTAACCAGCACCGGACCGAAGACGCCGGCGGCAGCCCAGGCGGTGAGCAGGCGACCGTGGATGGCACCGACCATCTGGGTACCGAACAGGTCGGCGAGGTAGGCCGGCACGGTGGCGAAACCGCCGCCGTACATGGACAGGATCAGGCAGAAGGCGAAGACGAACAGCGCCACGCTGCCCAGGTGACCGGTCCAGGGCACGATGGCATAGAGCACGAAGCCCAGGGTGAAGAAGACGAAGTAGGTCATCTTGCGGCCGATGTAATCGGAGAAGGATGCCCAGAAGAAGCGACCACCGATGTTGAACAGGCTCAGCAGACCGGTGAAGCCGGCGGCGATGGCGGCGATCTGCTTGAGCTGATCGGCGCTGAGTTCACCATAGGTCAGGCCATTGCCCAGCAAACGGCCACCGAAGACTTCCTGCAGCAGCGGCGAGGCCATGCCGATGATGCCGATGCCGGCGGTCACGTTCAGGCAGAGCACGGCCCAGACCAGCCAGAATTGCGGGATGCCCCAGATCTTGCTCACGTGGACGTGGCGATTGGTGATCATGTTGCTGCCGGCCTTCTTGGTGGACGGCGTCCAGCCCGCGGGCTTCCAGCCGGTCGGCGGTACGCGGTAGCCCAGGGCGCCGCTCAGCATGAACACGAAGTAGATCACCGCCATGACCAGGAAGGTCTGCCAGACACCGATTTCGGTGGCCGACGCGAAGTGACGCATGAGGGCGTCGGCCAGGGGTGCACCCACCATGGCGCCACCACCGAAGCCCATGATGGCCATGCCGGTCGCCATGCCGCGCTTGTCCGGGAACCACTTGATCAGGGTCGACACTGGCGAAATGTAGCCCAGGCCCAGGCCGATACCGCCGATCACGCCCGAACCCAGCCACAGCATCCAGATCTGGTGGGTGTAGATGCCCAGTGCGGAGATCAGCAGACCACCGCACCAGCACAGGGCCGAGACGACCCCGGCCTTGCGCGGACCGGCGTGTTCCAGCCAGCCACCGAACACGGCGGCCGAGCAGCCAAGGAAGATGAAGAACAGGGTATAGATCCAGCCGAGCTGAGAGATCTTCCAGTCACAGGTGGCACTGAAGATCTGCTCGAAGAAGCCCATCTCGACCGGGCAGGCCACGGCGGCGGTGATGCCGATCGCCTTGGACAGCGGCAGCCAGAAGACCGAGAAGCCGTAGGCCATGCCGATGCACAGGTGGATGGCCAGGGCGGCCGGCGGGACCAGCCAGCGGTTGAAACCGGGCCGGGCGACGATGCGCTCCTTGGAAAGGAAAGCCGGACGTGCCGAAGCGACACCGCCAGCAGTGAGAGTAGTGCTCATGGGTTCAGCCCTTTTCTAGTGTATTGCGTCCAGGCCGGTGGACATTCCCTGCACGCTTCCCCGTAAACGAGTCAAAGAAACGGCGCCAACCGACCAGAGGTGCGCGACATTAAAGCGCACCCCAGCCAACTGCCAGCCCTGCTCATTTGCCAGGGTACGGGCGGCATCAGCCATCCGACGAAACGGGCGAGTACCACGGCTGTCACAGCGCCGACACCTCGATGTCATCGGGCGCGACCGAGCCCCTATACTGGCCAGTCGCGCCATCGCCCCTCGGAACAGGAATTTCCTCGTCATGAAAGCTTTCGCCAAAGTGCTGGGTATCGTCCTCGTCGGCCTGCTGTTGCTGCTGGTCGCCGTAGGCTTTGCCCTCACCCACCTGGTCGATCCCAACGACTACAAGGACGAGATCCGCCAGCTGGCGCGCGACAAGGCCAACGTCGACCTGCAGCTCAAGGGAGATATCGGCTGGAGTCTGTTCCCCTGGCTGGGCGTCGAACTGCACGATGCCACCCTGGCCAGCGCCGCCACCCCCGATCGCCAGCTGGCGCAGGTGCAGCGGCTGATTCTCTCGGTCCGCCTGCTGCCGCTGCTGCTGCGTCGCGACCTGGAGATGAGCGACATCAAGATCGACGGCCTGGACCTCACCGCCAGCCGCGATGACCAGGGCCGCACCAACTGGGCCGAGATCGGCCGCCCGACGCCCAAGGCGGACCCGGGCGCCGCGCCGGCTGATACCGCCACGGGCACCCCGGGCGAGTCGACCACGGGACGCCAGCCGCTCAAGCTCAATGTCGAGAGCCTGACCGTGCGCAATTCCCGGATCGAATACAGCGATGCCCGCAACGGCGCCCGCTATGCCTTCGAGGGTATCGACCTGGAGACCGGGGCCATCTACGCCGGCACGCCCATTCCCATCAAGCTGGCCGGCGCCGCCAGCACCACCCAGCCGCCGGTCAACGCCACCGTGCAGCTCAAGGGCGATTTCCGCTTCGATCCGGCCAGCCAGCAGTACGCCCTGGACAATCTCCAGCTGACCGGCGACGCCAGTGGCGAGCCCTTCAACGGCAAGCTGGTCAACTATTCCGCCAGCGGCCAGCTGGCCGTCGACCGCCGCGCCCAGACCGCCGAGTGGACCAGCCTCAAGCTCACCGCCAACGACCTCAAGGCTCTGGGCGATCTCAAGCTGACCGGCCTGGAGAGCGATCCGCAGCTGGCCGGGCGCGTCTCCATCGCTCGCCTCGACCTGCGCGCCTTCCTCGACAGTATCGGCATCGAATTGCCGGCCATGGCCGATGCCAAGACCCTGCAGCGCTTCGAGATGAATGCCCAGGTGCAGGCCAGCCGCAACGCCCTGGCGCTGGACGACTTCAACTTCCAGCTGGACGACAGCATCCTCAAGGGCCGCGTCGCCATCGCCGACATCGCCCGCCGCGCCTTGCGCGTCCAGCTCAGCGGCGATCGCCTGGACCTGGATCGCTACCTGCCGGCCAAGGCCGCCGCGGCCCGCCAGGCCAATGGCGCACGCCAGGAAGAGGTCGCCCAGGTCGATGCCATCGCCACCCAGGGCAACTCGCCACTGCCCGAGGCGCCGACCCAGCACGCCTGGAGCCAGGAAACCCTACTGCCGGTTGAGCGCCTGCGCAGCCTGGACGCCGAGGTCGACCTCGGCCTGCAGCACCTGACCCTCAATCGCCTGCCCTTCGAGGGCGCCAGCCTCAAGGCCAGGGCCGCTGACGGCCAACTGCAACTCAGTGCCCTGGAAGGCGAGCTGTTCGGTGGTCGCTTCGAAGCCGGCGGTGCCCTCGACGTGCGCGGCGCCCAGCCGCAACTGACCGCCCGCGAGCGCATCAAGGGCGTACCGGTGGAGCGCATCCTCCAGGCCCAGGGCCAGAAGCCGCCGGTGGAAGGCCAGCTCGATCTGGACGCCGACCTGCGCAGCTCGGGCGCCAGCCAGCGCACCCTGATCGACAACCTGGGCGGTACCGCACGCTTCGCCCTGCGCAACGGCCAGCTGATCGACGCCAATGTCGAAAGCCAGCTGTGCCAGGGCATCGCCCTGCTCAACCGCAAGCCGCTGGAGCTGCCCCACGGCGGCCAGAACACCCCCTTCCGCCAGTTGAGCGGCAGCCTCAGCATCGTCAACGGCGTGGCCCGCAACCAGGACCTCAGCGTCAGCGTGCCCGGCCTTGCGGTGAAGGGCGCGGGTGACATCGACCTGCGCACCCTCGGCCTGGACTACCGGCTGGGCATCACCGTGCAGGGCGACACCAACGCCGCTTCCGACCCTGGCTGCCAGGTCGGCGAGCGCTATGCGGATATCGAGTGGCCGCTGCAGTGCCGCGGTCCCCTGGAGCTGGGCGCCAAGGCCTGTCGCCTGGATCGCGAGGCCATGGGCCAGATCGTCGCCCGCGCCGCTGGCAATCGTCTGAACGAAAAAATCGAAGAGAAGCTCGGTGATAAGATCAGCCCCGACATCCAGAACGCCATCCGAGGGCTGCTGCAACGTCGATGACTGATGACGACTTTGGTACCGCCGTGCTGGCCTGGTACGACCTGCACGGTCGCAAGGACCTGCCCTGGCAACAGGGCGTGACGCCCTATCGCGTCTGGGTCTCGGAGATCATGCTCCAGCAGACCCAGGTCGCCACCGTCCTGGGCTATTTCGATCGCTTCATGCAGGCGCTGCCCACCGTCGAGGCCCTGGCTGCCGCACCGGAAGACGAGGTCCTGCATCTCTGGACCGGGCTCGGCTACTACAGCCGCGCGCGCAACCTGCACAAGGCGGCCAAGACCGTGGTGGAGCGCCATGGCGGCGAATTCCCCCGTAGCGTCGAAGCCCTGGCCGAGTTGCCCGGCATCGGGCGCTCCACCGCCGGCGCCATCGCCAGCCTGAGCATGAACATCCGCGCGCCGATCCTCGACGGCAACGTCAAACGCGTCCTGGCCCGCTACACCGCCATCGCCGGCTATCCCGGCGAACCCGCCGTGGCCCGCCGCCTGTGGGAAGTGGCCGACCGCCTGATGCCTCGCGAACGGGTCGGCCCCTATACCCAGGCGATGATGGACCTGGGCGCCACCCTCTGCACCCGCAGCAAGCCCAGCTGCCTGCTGTGTCCGGTCAAGCCGGGCTGCCGCGCCCATCTGCTGGGCCAGGAAACCGCCTTTCCCACGCCCAAGCCGCGCAAGACCCTGCCACAACGACAGACGCTGATGCCACTGTTCGTCAACGACGCCAATGCCGTGCTCCTGCAGCGCCGCCCCTCGACCGGTCTCTGGGGCGGTCTCTGGGGTCCGCCGGAGGTGACCGATGCGGCCGAACTCGAAGCCCTCGCCGAGCGCCAGGGCCTGGTCATCGACGAACGTCAGGCGCTGCCCGGCCTGGTGCACACCTTCAGCCACTTCCAGCTGGCCATCGAACCCTGGCTGGTCCAGGTGGACCACCGCCAGCACCGCGTGGCCGAGGGCGACTGGCTTTGGTATAACCTCGCCTCCCCGCCGCGCCTGGGCCTTGCCGCCCCGGTGCAGAAACTGCTCAAGCGCGCCGAGCAGGCGCTCAAAGGAGAACCCGCATGACCCGCACCGTGATGTGCCGCAAGCACAAGGAGGAGCTGCCCGCCCTCGATCGCCCGCCCTATCCCGGCGCCAAGGGCGAAGACATCTATCAGCACGTCTCCAAGCAGGCCTGGGAAGAGTGGCAGAAGCACCAGACCATGCTCATCAACGAGCGCCGGTTGAACATGATGAACGCCGAGGATCGCAAGTTCCTGCAGGCCGAGATGGACAAGTTCCTGTCCGGTGAAGACTACGCCCAGGCCGAGGGTTACGTACCTCCCAGCGCCTGAGTCGACGACCTGGAGCCTATTCAAAGCCTGCTGCGCGTCGGCCAAGCGGCGTTGAAGATCACCTGGGTCGCCAGCCCGGTCGGAATCCTCATTTACCCTCTGTAAACCCGAACGCGAGTCCGATCCGCTTCCTCAGCCACCTTCGCCTTGTTTGTGGCTAGCTCGCGAGGTGTTGAACAGGCCTAAGCGCCCGAAAAATCTAAATATTTTCGGGCTCACTGTTGACACAAGGCCGAGAAACGCTTTTAATGCGCCCCGTTGCCCAGGTAGCTCAGTTGGTAGAGCAGGGGATTGAAAATCCCCGTGTCGGCGGTTCGATTCCGTCCCTGGGCACCAAGAACACAAATCCGAATGGTCCCATATGACCTCGGAACCCAGAGAAACCGGCCCTTGAGCCGGTTTTTTTGTGCCCGTATGGTTCCGTATAGCGATATACAAACCCGGGCTTTAGGGGTATGAATGGGGGTACGACCCGATTCGATTTAGCCCGTACCCCTAAAAGTGACGCTATGGCACGCCCCATCACGCCTCTGAGCGATTCCAAGTGCGAGGCCGCCAAGGCCAAAGACAAGCCTTACAAGCTGGCCGATGGCCAAGGTCTTTACCTGCTGGTGCGCCCTTCCGGTAGCAAGGTCTGGCGGATCAAGTACAACCGCCCTAACGGCCAGGAGAACACGCTCACCGTGGGCGAGTACGGTCGCAAGGGCATCACCCTGGCAAAGGCCCGGCAGGCCCGCCAGGACGCCCGCAACCTCCTCGCCCAGAGCGTCGACCCTGCCGAGCACGCCAAGCTCGAGGAAGCCAAGTCGCAGAACGCGACCACCTTCGAGGTAATCGCCCGCGAGTGGCACGCCTCCCAAGTAAAGCGCGGCAAGTGGTCTGCCGGCCATGCAGAGCGCGTGCTACGCGAAATGCAGGCGGATCTGTTCCCCATGCTGGGCAAACGCCCTATCGAGCAGCTGAAGACCCGCGACCTGCTGGCGCCCCTACACGCCATCGAGGCCCGCGACGCCTTGGACATGGCCGCCCGCCTCAAGCAACGGCTGTGTTCTGTGATGCGTCACGCCACCCAGACCGGCAAGCTCGATGACAACCCGGCCCAGGACCTCGGCGGAACTATCTCCACGCGCAAGACGAAGCATCGCCCCGCCCTGCCCCTGGATCGCCTGGGCGAGCTAGCAGGCCGCATTGAGCAGTACTCTGGCAGGCCACTGACCCGCCTGGCGCTGCTGCTCACCCTGCAGGTGTTCGTCCGGTCGAGCGAGCTGCGCTTTGCCCGCTGGGCGGAGTTCGACCTCAAGCGGGCGCTGTGGATCATCCCAGGCGAGCGGGAGGCCCTAGAGGGTGTCAAGCACTCCACCCGAGGAAGCAAGATGCGGGACGACCACCTGGTGCCGCTCTCGCCCCAAGCGATCGCCACGCTGGAGCAGATCCACGCCATAACCGGCCAAGGCGAGCTGGTCTTTCCCAGTGACGCCTACGCCAGCAAGCCGATGAGCGAGAACACGGTTAACGCCGCCCTCCGGCGCATGGGCTACGACACCCAGAACGACGTGTGCGGCCATGGCTTCCGCACGATGGCCTGCTCTGCCCTGGTGGAGTCGGGCCTATGGTCTGAGGACGCCGTAGAGCGCCAGATGAGCCACAAGGAGCGCAACAGCGTGCGGGCTGCCTACATCCACCGGGCTGAACACCTGGAAGAGCGCCGGCTGATGCTGAACTGGTGGGGCAATTTCATGGACGCTAACCGGGCAGCGCCAGTGACGCCGTTCGAGTACGCCAGACCGGCCGGGGAGAACATCGTGGGATTGCGGAGGGCGGCACAATGACTTCACCTCTTGATCTGGCGTGGGATGAGCTCCCCGATACACTTCCGATTTGGCGGATGAAAGAGATACATAAGAGGGCCACAGCCCACTTATCAGGAAGGTCGAATGAGGAGCAGGAAGCGATCATTCAGAAGGTCGACTTAATGCTGAGTGATTATTTTGCGAGATCTCGAGAAGACTGGATATACGAAGCAATATCAGACAAGAAAGAGATATTGAATCTAGTCGGCGATGGGCCAGAAACGTATGCGCAGCTCTCGACGCTCATTGATTCTGACCTGCCCGACAAAATAAGGGATCAGATACAGTTTCCGACACGAGAGACAACCACGTCACTTGAAGCTCTTGAAGCGGCAATTGAGATATTCCTGCCGAAGGCATTCCCAATAGAGACCACGACTGTCGAGCTGCTAGCAGCGCTCGCTATTTCTGAGCTTCAAATCGCCGAGCACTGGTACCACGAAGAGTGTGATTCGATAGATGACTTGTCAAAAATGCATCTATTGGTCTGCGCATCCATTGATGCAATGGAGATTGTTTCGCGAATCAATTTCCATATTGAGCAAGAGCGAAGAGATGAGGCTTATAGGTTTCTCAGGGAAAGCCAGCATCAGCTAGCGACAATGGGCCTTAAAGCGGAAGCCACGGCTACGTATTTGCAACAGCAAAATGACCAACTACAACAGGCCAACCGCCTACTGATGTCATCAGAGACAGAGCTAAGAAGTGATTACGCAAAACGGGCTGCGGCCGCTAGGCATCAAGAGACGAACAAATCAAAGCGCAACGCAATAGCAGATTGGAAAGCGAACTCTGCCAAGTACAGCAGTAAGGCCGCATTTGCTCGGGCCAATCATCGCCGGTACAGCGTGACCGAAAGGACGCTCAACAAGTGGATCAGCGAAGGATAAGCCTTCTGCCGGCAGGGTGTACCTCCTGCGCGTAGCCTGTACCGTCTGCCCGCACATGGATATTCACCCAGTAGTTTCGACTGCATAGCCTTGGCTCCGCACCCAATCGGAGCCATACACATGCACCACGAATCAATCCTTACCCAGGGCCTTATCCGTAAGGTGAAGCTCTGCCAGCAGCTTGGGATTACCTCGGGCGGCCTGGACAAGCTCAAGAAGCGCGACCCCTCCTTTCCCAAGCCCATCAAAGACAGCGACAGCCGCCAGGCAGCCGCCTATTACGTCGTGGCCGAGGTGGAGGCCTGGTTGCAGCGTAAGGTCGCCGAACGCGATGCAGCGCAGGGAGTGGCCGCCTAATGGACGAAAAAAAAGGCCACCCCCAAGAGAGCAGCCCCAACAATTCGCACCTGCACGATACCAGCAATGGCGCTCAGCGTCGCCGCTCCCTCAAGCGCTTGCAGCAAGGCCCGGTCGATACCCTGGGTGTGGCAGCTCGGGACCGAAGTTGCTCACGAACCCCCGAAGGCGCTCAAGGAGCCACCGAAGGTGCTCAGGGGAAAGAGTGAGCATCTTCGAGAAAAGTTGAGCACCTTCGGAGGCGCTGAGCAAATTGAAGACACGGCAATCAGCAGCCAATCGTTCGTGCCCGAAAGTTTACTCGTGCCCGCCGAACCTTACTCGTGCCCATCCCTAGGCGTGGGCACGAGTAAGAAAAATGGGCACGAGTTAGAAAATGGGGCACGAGTGAGCAGCCCTGAAGACCGCCAAGAATCTCCGAAGGCCGCCAGCGAAATGGACGGCGGTCTTCGTGAAAACTTGGCGGCCTTCGCAATGGATAGCGCCGCCGGCCAGCGCCCCATCACCGACGATGAGGAGGGGCTGTGATGGCAGCAGTCGATTACCTCCGCGATCAAGGGCTGAGCGTTCGCCGGGTGGGCATGAGGGTCGTCATTGGCCCCAAAGCCATGATCACCGACGACGTTCGCAAGTACGTGAAGACCCATCGGCTGGCGCTGCTGGCCGAACTGGCGGCAAACGATGGGGTGGAGCGCCGCTGCGCCTGGACGGTGCTGGTACCTGGCTACCGACCTTTCACCATGATTGGCGAGCCGATCACCCATGCCGAGGCGCTGGCCGATGCTAGCGCTCGCTGGCCGGGCGCGGAGGTGCGGCCATGACGAAACAACGGGTTTCAGATGAGCAGCGTGCCCAGGTGCTCGATCTGCGCCGGCGTCACTCGCTGCGCCAGGTGGCAGACCTGACCGGCCTGCCCCTGGGCACGGTCAAGACGCTGGTATCTCGCTCGGGTGCCTTCCGCGACAATGAACGGCACCGGACGCTATTCACCCTGCCGCCTATGCAGGAGAGCCGGGAGACGCTGCCTATGGTGCCGGAGATGCCCAGGCAGCAGCGGGTGACGGGTGACACCGAGGTCGACGCCCTGCTGTGGCTGCGCGAGGTCATCAACACGGGCGAGCCGGCGCTGATCGATCGAGCGCTAGAAGCGGCGACCTGCATTGCTACCCCGCTTGCCGAAATAGAGCAGCGCTACACCGCCTGGTTGCAGCGCACCCACCCGGGCAACCTGTTCGCTGCTCTGTCGTCGTTCAACTTTGCCAATCTGGACGGCCTGGCCCGCACCGCCAAGGATCGCCGGGCGAAGCAGCTTGAGGCCCGCGCCAGGTTCGGCGATCAGGTCGAGGCCCTGACCGACGCTGAGCAGTTCTGTGAGGAGGCCCTGCACGGCATCACCGGCGACATGGTGAAGTACGACAAGGCCGAGGTTTCCGGCCGATTCCGGTCCAGGCCGGAGCTGATGCCCTACACCCTGACCGACTGCCTGCACGAGCTGGACTTCTGGTCCCGCCTGTACTGGCTGCGACACGCCGTCATCGATTGGGGCGACGGCCCGTTCGAGAGCACCGCTAGGGAATGGTTCGTCCGCGACCTGCTGGGCGAGATCCGCCCGCGCAACCGCGAGGAGGCCAAGGCCGTGCTGCTCTACTTAGTCCAGCAGCACGGGGACTATCGTCTGCCCGATGTGGACGCAGTGCTGCTCAACCTGCTGGGCGGGTCTGCTGGCGATTGAGCTCACTGCCTAAGCCATACTCTACGAGCCCGCCCAGGCCACAACACTTGCGTATGCCAGGCGGGCTCCCCTTTCGAGCGCTTCAGACGTCAATGTCTTTATCGTGGCAGAGACTCCATCCGTAGTGGCCTTTTTGAGCGCGGAACCTAGGCTGGTACCCGCTGCCAAGCTACTTGGCTCCTTTTTCAATACAGCAAGCGTTTTGGCAGTCAACACACATCCATAGAAGGCCGTGGGACACGATTGCTGACCATCGAAGTAGATATAGCCGCTCTGACGAAGCCAGCTTATCGATGCTTCGAAGAAATCATCAATCTCGAATACTCTGTCCAGCTCTTCATCATCGCTGTCACTTGAGCCCGCTATTGCTCTTGCGAAGTCTGCGGCATGAAGCTTTTTGCTAACCGGAAACGAGTCGTACAGAGAGGCAAAAACTTCGCCGACGAGTTGGTCGAATCGCTCGATGTTGCTACTGGCCATACTGTCTCCATCCTGCTCGATCATTGGTATCAGATCTGCTCTGGTTGATGCTGTAGCGGGTCATCCAAGACGGACCTGACCGCCTCAAGCGCCAGGGTACCCCCCCAACGGGTCCTTCCTGGGGCAGGGCCCGTTGGGGGTGATTCGGGCCCCATCCTTTCGCTATTCACGAGCCTTTTCCGAGCACTTCCGGTTCCGGTTCCGCTTTGGGCGTAAACCCGCGCCAGCACAGGCCTTCGCTCCCAGTGCCAACCGGAAGCGGTACCCGGTGGCGATGGGATTATCCTCGGCCTACTGGACCTATCATCCATTCCTGCCGAGGAGGCGCTGGTATCATTTCTCAGTTGGTGGCCGTAATGCCGAGTAAGCCCGATTAGCTTCAGCCAGTGGCCCGAGTATCTTTCCAACTTGTTCAGCAAACGCATCTACGCTTAATGAGCCTCGCTCTAGAAGAAACGCCATCTCGGCAAGGAGCTCAGACAATGCCTCATTGAGTGTCAGCAATTGGTCATTTAGGGGAGCAGTGCCAGGCGATCTAGCTGAAATCGCCCTGATGGCTTCACTGTTCTCCTGCAGTAGTCGATAAGCGACCTGTAACGCTTGATAGTCTTCTTGCACAGCCGAAATGCCTCTGGGTGAATAAGCTCTACATCGGTCTCCGCAAAAGGATCTTTAGCGGCAGGATCGTCCTGCGCCTAGTGGGCCGATCGGTCAACTGTTCGGGCTGGTGTATTTCCAGCAAAGAACCTAGCAGCCATGCGGGTTACAGCCGGACGATAAAACAACAACCAACCTCTGAAAAATGGTCACACGTAGGTATGTGTCGGGGCCCGAATTACCCCCAACCGGGCCGAGGGAGTGGGAAGGACCCAAGACGGGGGTCTAGGGCATGCCCTAATCATTTGCCGTGGCAATGGTGGCTGCGTTAACTGCTGCTGAAGCTGATCCGTACCCGTGCTAACTTCATGGAGGGTGCCTGACCCAACCTGTAGCGAGGTAATCAGGTAGGGGGATTAGTCGGCGAGTGCCCCTCACGGAAGTGCATCGAACCAACCCCGACAGTTTGCGCGGCTCAGACCTCCACAGCAGCAGAGTCGGTGGCAGGCATGAGGCCCTGTCCTGTTCCAGCCAGGCGGGGCCTCGCTCGTCGATACTGGCCTCGCGGCCGCCCCTAGATAGGCGCTGGGATCATCACCGCGCCAGGCCACCATAGCGATGCGTTAGGCCTTGAAAGCCTGCCGCGTTTCGCGGCACCGCATCGCCCTCAGCATTCTGTCGAGATTTACCTAAAGCCTTTAGCGAGTACAAGGCAGACGCTGCCGCAAATGATTAAAGACCCTGAAGACTACTAATAAAAAAGGAGCCTCATAAGACGCTCCTTCTGCCAACGGTCTAGCCGGCGTAAGTCAAGGCGGTAGCTTTGAGCAAATCTGCCAGCTCAAATATATCGTCCACAGACTCAATCGGATGACGCGTTTCTTTCTTCGCCTCATCAAAAGTACCAATGTACTTCTGGGGCCGATTGAAATGAAGCCGTGCTATTGGCTTCCGATTGTTATCATCGAGCAAGATACCAAAATAACTTTGTGTATCTCGGGCAGTGATTCGTTTCACGTCAACGACAGACCTAATGATGGCTTTCACTACGTTAAAGCCTTCGATCTCATCTGCAGTTGTAACAACCAAGTCTTTCTCCACCACGTCGACTTGGGACTCACTCCCTGGAGTGACGCCGGCAGCTACCACTTGACTAACTATTACCGGCTGAGCACTCCCAGTGATCGCCGATTTGAGCCGATCATTCACCTGATCACTTAGAAACTGCACGGTAGCTTTGCGCGTTAGCTGAGCAAATTGCTCCCTTACTTTCTGGGTGATGGTGCCTTCATACACGCGTGAGGCAAAGAAGCGGACGAAATCCTCATCCGGCTGTTGAAACTGCGCCTGAAGCTCACGTTTGATTTGGCCGACGTACTTCAGCTCGCCAGCGGCACTGATAATTGACTCTACGTCAAACGCTGACTTGGTAAGCTTTTGGAGTTCGGGTACCACATGATCGTCGATATCTAGCATGTCGAACTCGAGGAACGGCTTATCGTCCATTTTGTTCGCGGCTTCGAGATCGGTGAAAAATCGATAAACCTGACCGTTAGTCAGTATCGAGATTCTCGCGGTTGTTACATGAAAATAGCGAAAGAGCTGACTAGCATGATTGATATTAAGAGGCTCGCCGACCTTCTTGCTCTCGATAAGAATTTGTACTTGTCCATCTTTGAAGATGGCATAGTCGATTTTTTCGCCTTTCTTTGTGCCAACGTCACAAATGAACTCAGGTACGACTTCGAGCGGATCGAACACATCATAACCAAGAACACTTTGAATGAACGGCATGACGAAGGCCGTCTTAGTCGCTTCCTCTGTCTGAATCGCCGCTTTCTGTTGCCGAATTTTGGCGGCTAGGCTAGCCAACTTCTCTTCAAACTCCATGGTTCCATCCTTTGGGTTGCAGGTCCTTTCAGTATCGGCAGAGACTTCACACCCTGCATCCCAGCGCAATGCCGCCTGAGGCCGTAACTGCGCCATTGGTCGCGGCCTTCCTCTCCATCCTGTCAGCGCAGCTAGGGAAAGCAATAATCTGCCAGCCACTTGCTGACCCGCTTTGTTCGATTCAAAGCTCAACTCACGACAGTCCGGATTTCGACGGTATGTTCACTGGCACATCTAAGCAGCGGAAAACCTTGTTAAGGATGTTCACCGTCCGCAACCTGTTTTTCGCGCTATGCGCAATTACTGCGCTTGCTTATATGGCTAAGCTGGTCGGCGCCACTTCAATCGATGTCTGACACAAAGGGAAAAACACATGGCACGACGCCGCCCCCGCACCTTTCGATCCTGGGCCCTCGGTTTGGTAGGCGCTGCAATAACGGCGCTTGTGGTCTACAAGCTTCGCATAATGGTGGTCGAGGACTTTACCCAGCATCAGCTAGCGCAGGTGCAAAAGACCATGGCCCAAGTTCAGCAGCAGTCACTTTAACAGCAGGCACAGTTGCAGGCAGCAAGCCAGGCTCAAGCTCAGTTCAGGCGCGAGGAGGCTGACCGCCGAGCTGCGGACTCCATGCGCCGCACTGAGGAATGGCAGAAGAAGGAAGCTGCTTGGAGTGCGTTCTTCCACCAGTCGCAGGACTGTGACGTTTGGCGTGACGATCGCCACATGGTGGAGTGTCAAAACAAGGTCATCAGGGCGAAGCGGGATTTCGAACACCGATGGGCCGCTGGCGAGCTGCATGGCGCTGGTTGAGCTGACCTGCTATCTGCACCAGCGCAGGATCGAGATAGCCTTGAACTGCGCGATAGCAAGAGATCCACGCTCATTGCGTGCTTTGGAGCCAGGGCGAGCTAGCGCGGCCTCTACGTCATCTCTGATGGCCTCATGCATCTCATAAGCACTGAAGTCGTCATCCAGCAGCACCAGCAGCACTGAATCAAAGTTCTGGCGTAGATCGATGGAGCCTAACCGTCCCGCCCTGCGGTTGCCCGGCGTGACCTGGCGCCCTTTGATCTGGATGCGCGTAGGAGAACCGTCACGGATCTCCGTTGCGTCATAGCCGGCCTGACGAGCCAAATGCAGCTCGACTCCTAGTAGCCGGGCTGCCTCGTACTCGGCAACCTCGCCAGTAATCCCCAGCGGCTTACCTGTTAGCTCCTTGTAACGCCTGGCGAGCACCTTCGCCTGGGAGAGCAGGAGCATAACCTCCGAGTCATTCCCCTGGTGTTCTGGTCCGCTCATTGGCTGCGCTTCTTGGCCACCTGCTTTGCGGCAAGACCGTGCTGCTCTCGGTAAGCCGCGATGTCATCTGCGCTCACGTCCTCCCGATAGCACACCGTGTCATAGCCGCCAGCTCGACTATAGGCGCTACGACGGCCGCAACTGCTCCCGTTGCGTGCGTGGTTGTACGGGCAGGCGCACGGCCCTGGATAGTTGGCGATCGACTCTTTAATGATCTGCTGGGCGACCTGATCGTCGCTGACGACACCCTGTAGGGCGAAGGCTGGAGCTGCCAGCGCGGAGAGTGAGAAGGCGATGGCGAGAAGCTGAGCGCGCATGGTGGTTCCTCCCTGGATGCGTTCTCTCCTTATCGGCAACGATCGGTATGCTCTTGAGGTAGACGAACGTCGATATGGGAGGGGGCATAGCGAAACCTTTGGCGCCGCCTTTAGGACACCGTCCGCTCCATCGTTTTTTCGCGCCCGCGAAATTACAGATTTTGTCTGCACGCTACCCGCGAAAAATGAGAACGACCAGCAGTGCCGGCAAGGAGATCTCAATGTATCAAACCGTTGGGCGCATTCGCGTTATCCGGCTATATGGCACCCTCGGCGCCAGGTTTGGCCGTGTGCATCGCCTAGTCGTGAATAGCGCGGCCGAGGCGATTCGAGCGTTATCTGTCCAGTTGCTAGCCTTTGAGCAGTTCTTCTACGGCGCCCGGGATCAAGGCATGGTCTTCGCCATCTTCCACGGCCGGCGAAAACATCGGCCAGGACGAACTCGGGCACCCGCCAGGTCGCGCGGAGATCTGCATCGCGCCTGTGATCGAAGGCAAAAAGCGCTCTGGCGGCCTGCAGACGGTAATCGGCGTGGCGCTCATCGCTGCCGCGTCCTATTTCTCCAGAGGTCTGGCGGCTGGCGCTGCCGGATCGGGAAGCCTGTTCGGCACAGCGGGCTATGCTGGTGGTGCGGCCTGGGCAGCTGTCGGCACGGTCGGCATCTCGCTAGCGATCGGTGGCATCCCCCAGATGGTGACCAAGCAGCCCACCGGCTTGAGCAATAGCGATAGCGCCGACAACTCGCCTAGCTACAGCTTTAATGGCCCCGGTAAATACCCGGGCGCAAGGCAATCCGGTGCCGCTGCTCTATGGCCAGATGATCGTCAGTAGTGCTGTACTGAGCGACGGCATCTATGCGGAGGACAAGGCATGATCAGTCCCAAAGACTATTCCCTTCTCACACCGATGGAGCGGATGCAGCGCACGGTCAAGGCTACGGCCGTTGGCAGCTTCGTCGAAGTTCGCCATCTGATCGACTTGGCGCCCAGGCGCACAACAACCAGCGCCGATCCTGAGTACCTGAACCTCTCCCGGATGGTGCTGCGCATTGCCAGCCAGTACGAGCTGGAGCTGCGTGGCCTAGCCCTGACTTGGCACCACCTATGTGCGGGCAACCCAGAGTCCGCCCAGCAGGTACGAGCAGAAGCCGCCGCGGCCGCCCGGGCCTGGACTGACTTCTGCGCCGGTCTGGGCTTGCAGCCTGCTGACCTGATCCGTGCTGTAGGTGGGCATCACCCTGTCGTGATTGACCTCGTGCGCTGGGCCCCTGAGCCGCAGCCGGTGCTTGTGGAGAAATGGCGCGGCACATTCGAGACGGCCGCAAACGGCGAGATGTTAGGCGAGGCGCGGCACTGATAAGCGAAACATGACATGTCACGCCAAAAGTCAGGCTTTTAACGCCGCTTATCCTCAGCCTTTTGGACGCGCTGGGAGCCAAATCGTAGCGTGATCCAGTCGGCAAAAGCCGATCTACCAAGGAGAAGGTAATGGCGTTCCAGGCATATCAAAATCTGAGCGGCGAATCGGGAGTAGAGGCGTTTGAGATCGGGCCGGACTCTATAACGGTCAAATTCAGGAGCGGTCGCCACCTCTACTATCTGTATAACAGCGTTCGACCAGGGGCAGCGGCAGTCCAGGAACTTAAGAGCCGAGCGCTGAGTGGCCGTGGATTGAACAGCTACATTTCGAGGACGATCAGAACCGCATATGCCGACAGATGGTAGTTCGCTCGACCTCACTTGAAATCACTAAGCCGCAGGCATTGGGGTGGTTTGATTTTTAGGGGTACGAATAGGGGTACGCTAGCTTTCTCGCTGCCCTTTAGGCTTGATAATTCGGCAACTAGAGACCTTTTTTCGATTCCGTCCCTGGCACCAAGACAAGCTTCCGGATCCTGCAGGATCTGGAAATCAGAGAAACCGGCCTAGCGCCGGTTTTTTTGTGCCTGCGATAGTTGTCCGCCGGCAGCCAGAGCACTTGGGCGCCGCCTTGCTCAAGCCGGTGCCGGGGTCCCGTCCACCGCGCCAAGATGGATCGCCAGCCACACCGTGGCGACCGCAGGATCGGTATAGGTCACCCAGTGCTCGGTATCAGCCGGGATGAACAGCGTGTCGCCCGGTTCGAGCACCACCTCTCGCCCCTCCAGAGCGACCCGGGCAGTGCCCTTCAGCAGCAGCACCCATTCTTCATGGGCCTGCCGCCAGGGCGCCTCCGCCGGCGTCGTCTGGCCCCGGGAGACGATCCGCTCGATGCGGCAGCCAGGTCGCTCCAGCAGGGAAGTGAACACCTCCGCCGCGGAGGCATCGGGCAGGTCGCGAAACAGATTGAGCATGACGTTTTCTCGCTGGGCCTCGCGCCAGGGCGCGCTAAGGTCGTCCAGACTGCGCCGGTCCGATCAGGCGCTCAAGTCTCGCAGGGATCTGCGTCTCCCAGGAGTCGCCATCATGGCCTCAGGTGCTCTGCCATTTGCGGTAAAGAGTGCGATCCGCCCGACCTTTTCACCAGGTCGTCCCCCGGCGATAGAGGATTTCGGCGATGATCGAGCGCAGAAGTGGCAGCCTGTTCAGGACGCCGCTCGACCTTGGCTGGCCATCGGGCGCAGCCAGACCTCGCATAAGGCGCACGGAGGCGCTCACTGCATGCCCATCCCCTCGATCCCCCTTGTCGCTCCCACCCTGCCGGGCGTTCTCGCCCAGGAAGCCGTCGCTCAGCCCGGTCCGCTTGCCGCCGAACCCGCCGTACCCTTCTGGCTCAGACTCCTGAACGGCGTCAGCCTCTGGCTGAACCGCTTGTTTCTCGGCCTGGTCATGGCGCTGATCGGCTTTACCTTATGGCACTGGTGGCAGGGATGAAGCGGCGTCTGGATCAGCTGGAGCTGACCATCCTGATGTGCGGCATCGGTCTCTTGGCCATGGCGCTCATTGTCGCCGTGGGCATGCAGGGCCTGGACTGGGCCTGAGCCGGCGGTCGGCCTTACCGGACCTTTACCTCGCCTGACGTCCGCTGACCGCCAAAGGTGTTTCATGGTGACGCGGCCTATCGAGCGCCGCGAGGAGAGCACCATGGCATCGCGAGCGTCGCTGATTCTGCTGTTGACCGCCACCCTGACCGCCAGCGGCCTGGCAGCCGCCTACGAGGGTCCCGACCAGGGGCAACCCTGGACGGGCCGCCCCGTGATGGTCGCCGAGGGCGGCGAATTTCTGCCGGCAGGCGAATTTCGGCGGCATCACCGGCATCACCCCTATTACCGCAGGGATCGCTATCCCTACAGCTATTACCAGCCCTACCCACAACCGGGTTATGGCGCCCCCCACTGGCGACCGGTACCGCGGGGCTACTACCCCTACCAGCCGGCCTATGAGCCCCGACCCTATTACGGCCCGCCCCGCCATTGGTGAACTGCTTGGCATCACGGTGGCGAGATGGTGGCCTTTTGCGATGAGCCACACAGGGAGATGTTTGCCATAGGAGCAGAATGCCATCACCCATTAGGCTTTAGGGCGCTGCCAACATGTATGAGAGAGATGATGTAATCTGCATGGCTTGCCTTGCGACCATGGCTGCGGCCTTCACCGGCTTCATCATGGTGATGGTCCTGCTGTAATCGCCAGATAGACGAAACCCCGCCGGGGCGGGGTTTCGAAGGCGGTATGGCAAGGTCCTAGATAGGACGACTGCCATATTTGCTGTCGGGCTTCTTGGGCGGATCGGCGACTACATTGGCGTCGATCTCCTGGACCCGGCCACCACGGGCCAGGAAGTCCTGCATGGCCTTTTCCAACGCATCCCGCTCGCGCTGCTTGGCTTCCACCGAAGGCAGTTCCTCGGGCTCGACTTCACGCTTCTTCTTGGCCTTGCTCCCGGACGCGGGCGCTTCGCTTTCCCCGCTCTCCTCTTGCTCGGCGTCGTCGGTTGCGGCAGCGAAGTCTTCGTTATCGCCCTCTTCTTCCGCGCCTGTCTCCAGGTCGTCCTGCTCCATATCTTCGTCGCTCATAAACCGCCTCCACAGACTTTGGCAAAATCGGACCGCGCGTTTTGACGCGGTCTCCTAAAAAAAATTCCTGGCTATTCCCCTTGCAGTGTCGCGATCAGGCGCCGTGCGCCACCCTGGTCACGATGCTCGCCCAGATAGATGCCCTGCCAGGGTCCCAAGGCCAGGCGCCCCGCCTGGACCGGTAGACTCAGGCTGCAGCCGAGCAGACTGCTCTTGAAATGCGCGGGCAGGTCGTCCGGCCCTTCGTAGTCGTGTTCATAACCGGCCTGCCCCTGGGGCACCAGCTGATTGAAGAACCGCTCGAAGTCGCGCCGCACCGCTCCATCGGCATTCTCATTGATGGTCAGCGAGGCCGAGGTGTGCTGCAGCCAGAGGTGCAGCAGGCCGATCCGGCACTCGCCAAGCTCGGGCAGTTGCTCCAGCACCTCAGCGGTGACGAGATGGAAACCACGCGCCCGCGCGCGCAGGGAAAAGCTCCGCTGCAGCCACATGAACAACCCCCGCCGACTGACTGGGCGCGCATTCTAGCGCGACGATCGGAAAAGCAAAGCGGTGATTGCACACCGCTGGCGTGCAGTCTAGACACAGCAGGATGGCGGTTGTTCCAGCCGTATGGCGGACATGAAAAAGGCGCCTCGCGGCGCCTTTTTCCAGAGCGGCGGCTTACAGGTTGTAGCCACGCTCGTTGTGCAGGGTGAGGTCCAGACCCACGGTTTCCTCTTCCTCGTTGACTCTCAGACCCATGACCACGTCCAGCACCTTGAGGATCACGAAGGTGACGATACCGGTGTAGACGATGGTGAAGGCCACGCCCTTGAACTGGATGAACAGCTGGGCGCCGATATCGGTGACGGTGCCGAAGCCACCCAGGGACGGGGCGGCGAAGACACCGGTCAGCAGGGCGCCGACGATGCCGCCGATGCCGTGCACACCGAAGGCGTCCAGGGAGTCGTCGTAGCCCAGCTTGCGCTTGAGGCTGGTGGCGGTGAAGAAGCAGATCACGCCAGCGGCCAGGCCGATGATCAGGGCGCCCATGGGACCGGCGGTACCGGCGGCCGGGGTGATGGCGACCAGACCGGCGACCACGCCGGAGGCGATGCCCAGGGCGCTCGGCTTACCGTGGGTGATCCACTCGGCGAACATCCAGCCCAGGGCGGCAGCGGCGGTGGCGATCTGGGTGGTCAGCATGGCCATGCCGGCGGTGCCGTTGGCAGCGGCGGCGGAACCGGCGTTGAAGCCGAACCAGCCGACCCACAGCATGGCGGCACCGACCAGGGTATAGCCCAGGTTGTGCGGAGCCATGGGAGTGGTGGGATAGCCCTTGCGCTTGCCCAGGACCAGGGCCGCGACCAGACCGGCCACACCGGCGTTGATGTGCACCACGGTGCCGCCCGCGAAGTCCAGTACGCCCCAGTCCCACATCAGGCCGCCGTCACCGCTCCAGACCATGTGGGCGATGGGCGCGTAGACGAAGGTGAACCACAGGCCGGTGAAGACCAGCATGGCGGAGAACTTCATGCGCTCGGCGAAGGCACCGACGATCAGCGCCGGGGTGATGATGGCGAAGGTCATCTGGAAGGTGACGAAGACGCTTTCCGGGAACAGGGCGGTGGCCGAGGTCACGGCATCATGCTGCAGACTGGACAGGAAGGCCTTGCCCAGACCGCCGATGAAGGAATTGAAGTTGGTGACGCCCTTCTCCATGCCGGTGGTGTCGAAGGCCAGGCTGTAGCCGTAGACCATCCACAGGATGCTGATGAGACCGGTGATGGCGAAGCACTGCATCATCACCGAGAGGACGTTCTTGGCACGCACCATGCCGCCATAGAACAGCGCGAGACCCGGGATGGTCATGAACAGCACCAGGGCCGTCGAGACCAGCATCCAGGCCGTATCCCCGCTGTTGATGGCTGGTGCCGCAGCCGCTTCCTGGGCCATTGCCAGGCCCGGCAGCGCTACGAAAGACATGAGGGCTCCTAGCCCTGCGTAGGTGCGCAGAGTCATCGTTGTTTCTCCTGGGGCTCGTGTGGGGTTGGGCGGTCGGTTAGCGCGTCAGATGGCGTCTGTGTCGGTTTCGCCGGTGCGGATGCGGATGGCTTGCTCGAGATTCACCACGAAGATCTTGCCGTCACCGATCTTGCCGGTGTTGGCGGCCTTGGTGATGGCCTCGATGACGCGGTCGAGTTGGTCGTCGGCGATGGCGACGTCGATCTTGACCTTGGGCAGGAAGTCGACGACGTATTCGGCGCCGCGATAGAGCTCGGTATGGCCTTTCTGACGGCCAAAGCCCTTGACCTCGGTAACGGTGATGCCTTGCACACCGATCTCGGACAGCGACTCACGCACGTCGTCGAGCTTGAACGGCTTGATGATGGCGGTGACTAGTTTCATGAACTTCTCCCGATTGAGTTGACTGGCCCCAGGAAAACAAACCCCGGTCCAAGTCTAGCGCAGTGACCGTCTGTTTAACCGTTGGCGTGGTAATCGCCGCGGTCACGGCAGAAGCGGCCAGAGGGCGCCTCCACCCCAGGCGCCCTCTGACGCCCGTCTCTGCATCGGCAGTAGCAGAAAGCTTGCCAGGTTTGTGAAGGCGTACGGATTTCGAGCGCCAGCCCGCCTGGCGCGCCTCCTGAAGGGGCAACGCCCAGTCCTGCGGGCAAGACTTTGCACCAACAGCGAACAGCTCTGGCCCGGGACTGGCACCAAAGCGGTGCAGAGGCGCGACCGGGGGCGGCACACCCGCTGTGCTACACTCGGGCCGTGATCCATTGCAGGGGATAAACCATGTCTACCACCCGTTCGCTGTTCGATTCCCTGACTCAGCAGGCCAGCCGGCTGTTCGGTCAGGACTCGCCGCTGCCCAAGGCCGAGATCGAAAGTCAGTTCAAGGCACTGCTGCAGGGCGCCCTGAGCAAGCTCGATGTGGTCAGCCGTGACGAATTCGACGCCCAGATGGCCGTGCTGGCCCGCACCCGTGCGCGCCTGGAGGCCCTCGAGGCACGCCTGACCGAGCTGGAAAAGCCGCAGACCGCCGAGGTCAAGCCGCCGGTCACTCCGGCCACGGACGTCGCGCCCGCCGATTGATCCCCAAGGGCGCGCCAGGATGGTGCAGCCCTGAGTCCGGCGAATCACGATCAAGGAGAGATCATGTCGCTTGCCCTCGTTCATACCCGCGCCCAGGTGGGTGTGGAAGCGCCGCCGGTATTGGTCGAGGCGCACCTGGCCAATGGCCTGCCCGCCCTCACCCTGGTCGGCCTGCCGGAAACCGCCGTCCGCGAAGCCAAGGATCGGGTGCGCAGCGCCATCCTCAATGCCGGCTTCGAATTCCCCAGTCGCCGCATCACCCTCAATCTCGCGCCCGCCGACCTGCCTAAGGACGGCGGCCGCTTCGACCTCGCCCTGGCCATCGGCATCCTCGCCGCCAGCGGACAGCTACCGACGCCGGGCCTCGACGGCTATGAATGCCTGGGTGAGCTGGCCCTGTCGGGCGCGGTACGGCCGGTGCGCGGCGTGCTGCCTGCAGCGCTGGCGGCCCGAGCCGCCGGCCGCATCCTGGTGGTACCCCGCGCCAATGCCGAGGAAGCCTGCCTGGCCAGTGGCCTCAGGGTGCTGGCGGTCGATCACCTGCTGGAATTCGCCGGTCACCTGAGTGGCCAGGCCGTGCTGGCCCCCTACCAGCCCAGCGGCCTGCTGCGCACCCCGTTGCCCTATCCCGATCTCGCCGAGGTCCAGGGCCAGCAGGCGGCCAAGCGCGCCCTGGTGGTGGCCGCGGCGGGTGCCCACAACCTCCTGCTGGCCGGTCCGCCGGGAACCGGCAAGACCCTGCTCGCCAGCCGCCTGCCGGGACTGCTGCCACCGCTGGACGAAGAAGAGGCGCTGCAGGTGGCCGCCATCCATTCGGTGGCCGGCCCCGAGCCGCTGGAACACTGGCCGCAGCGACCCTTTCGCCAGCCGCATCATTCGGCGTCCGGGCCGGCGCTGGTGGGCGGCGGCAGCCGACCCGGTCCAGGCGAGATCACCCTGGCCCACCGCGGCGTGCTGTTTCTCGACGAGTTGCCGGAATTCGATCGCAAGGTGCTGGAGGTGCTGCGCGAGCCCCTGGAGAGCGGCGAAATCGTCATCGCCCGGGCGCGGGAACGGGTGCGCTTTCCGGCCCGCTTCCAGCTGGTGGCGGCGATGAATCCCTGTCCCTGCGGCTACCTGGGTGATCCCAGCGGCCGCTGTCGCTGCAGCCCGGAGCAGATCCAGCGCTATCGCGGCAAGCTGTCCGGTCCGCTGCTGGACCGTATCGACCTGCACCTGACGGTAGCCCGCGAGCACCTGCGGCTGGGCGCCTCAGCGGCCAGTGAACTCACCACGGCGGAGGCCGCGCGCCAGGTGGCCGAAGCCCGGGCCCTCCAGCTGGCGCGCCCGGGGCAACCCAACGCCCTGCTCGGCCTGGATCAACTGCACCAGGTCTGCGCCCTGAGCGAGGCCGATCAGCGCTGGCTGGAAGGCGCGGGCGAACGCCTGAATCTGTCCCTGCGCGCCCTGCACCGGGTGATCAAGGTAGCCCGCACCCTGGCCGATCTCGCCGGCCAGGCCGAGATCCAGCGGCCGCAGCTGGCGGAAGCGCTGCAGTATCGGGCGAGTCACTAGACGCCGGCAGGCGGGCCGTAGTGTCGCGGCGGCTCCTGCAGGCGATCTCGCAGCGCCTGGTTTTCCTGGGCCAGCTCGAAGCACATGGCCCGCCACTGGTGGGCCAGCTCGCGATAATCGTCCCGCTCCGCCCGCAGCGTGGTCAGCATGCGTTCGACGGCCTGCACCGCCTCGTTGGATACGCCCATGACACCCCTCCTCTTATACTGTATTTGCATACAGTAGTCAGAGTATTGCAGCCAGGCAAGGGCCAAGGTGCGCAGGAATGAAAAAGGGAGGCCTGAGCCTCCCTTTCGCTGCTGCCGGAACGCGCCGGTCAGCTGAACCGACCGACCTCGGCACTCAGGTCTTCCGCCAGATGACGCAGCTCGCCAGCGGTACCGGCCAGCACCTCGGCGGCATCGCGCTGGGCGGCGTTGTCCACGGCGATCGCCTGGATGTTGCGACTCAGGGCGGTGGCGGTGGTGCTCTGCTCGGCGGTGGCCTGGGCGATGCCGGAGAATTGCTCCACCGCCTCGGCGACCTGCTGGTCGATGCTGCGCAGTGCCTGGGCCACGTCGGCGTTGCGCGCCAGACCCTGCTCCATCAGGCGATTGCCTTCGTCGATGGCGCCCATGGCACGCTGAGTCTCGCCCTGCACCGCGCCGATCATCTGCGAGATCTCGCGGGTGGCCTCGCTGGTGCGACCGGCCAGTTGCCGGACTTCGTCGGCGACCACGGCGAAGCCGCGGCCCTGCTCGCCGGCCCGGGCCGCTTCGATGGCCGCGTTGAGCGCCAGCAGGTTGGTCTGTTCGGCGATCCCGCTGATGACGCCGATGATGCCGCCAATCTGCTGGGAGCGGCCGTCCAGGCCCTTGATGAGTTCGGCGGTGCTGGCCAGGGAATCGGCGATCTGTTCCAGGGCGCCCGAGGCGCCCTGCATGGCCTGGGTCCCGGTGCGAGTCTGCTGGGCGTTTTCCTGCACCAGGCGCTCGGTGCGCTGCATGCCGTCGGCGATGTTCTGGGCGGTGGCGCTGAATTCCTCCACGGCGCTAGCCATGCTGTCGATCTGGCTGGACTGCTCGGCGGAGCGTCTCAGGGTCTGGTCGGAGAGCTGGCTCAGTTGCTGGGACCGCTCGGTGACCGCGCGCGAAGAGCCACGGACCTGCTCGACGGTGGAGGCCAGGGCATCGGCCATCTGGTTGAAGCTCTGGGCGAGTTCGCCGATCTCGTCCTGGCTACGCGCCTCGACGCGCACGCTGAGCTGCCCGCGACCCAGGGCCTGGGCCCGCTCCACCAGTTGGCCCAGCGGCCTCAGCTTGTGTCGCAGCAGCACGACCGAGGCGACCACCGCCAGCACCAGAGCGATCAGGCTGCCGATGGCCAGGCGCAGGCCGACGGCGTGCACCGGGGCGTCCAGCTCGGCCTTGGGCAGGGTGGCGACCACGGTCCAGCCTTCGCCGGCGACCGGCGCGCTGACGCTGAGGAAGTCTTCATTGCCGTCCTGCCAGCTGTGCTCGCGCTGCTGGGGATCGCTCTTGAGCGCGGCGAGCAGTTCGTCATTCTTTTTCGCATTGGCCGGCGGCACCAGCCAGTTGCCCTGCTCGTCGAGCAGGGCCAGGGAGCCGGTTTCGCCGATGCGCAGCTGGGTCAGCTGGGCCAGTTGCTGGGCCTGGGCGTCGGTGTAATCGAAGCCGACGAAGAGCACGGCGATGACCTTGCCGGCGCCGTCGCGGACCGGGGTGTACTGGGTCATGTAGGAGCGTCCGAACAGCTGGGCGCGCCCGACGTAGTTCTGACCCTGCAGCAATCCGGAATAGGCCGGGTGCTTGCGATCGAGCTGGGTACCGATGGCGCGGCTGCCGTCCTGCTTCTTCAGCGAGGTGGTGATCCGGGTAAAGTCGTCGCCATCGCGGACGAAGATGGTGGCGACGCCACCGGTCAGCCGGGTGAAGTCGTCGACCTGGCTGAAGTCGCTGTTCAGTGCCTGACCGGCGAACAGCAGGGCGGGGGCCGTGGCGCTGCCCAGGGGCAGGCGCTCGCCGGCCAGGCTCAGGCCGCCATCGAAGCGGCGCTCGAACAGGTTGGCCAGCCGCTGGGTACTGATCTTCAGGGTGCTGAGAAAGGTCTGCTGCTGATCGGCGAGCAGCCGGGCCTCGCTGCCCAGGTGCTTGCGCTGGGTGCCTTCGATGGACACGCTCAAGGCATGCAGGGCGAACAGACAGCTGCCGGCGATCACGACAATCAGTACCAGACTGAGGGCCAAGGCAAGTTGTCGGGCGATACTACGACGCGGGGAAATGACCATAGGGGGCTCCAAAGCGCCTACATCCCTGTAGGGCAGTACGAATTTGAGGGCAAGGGGCGGTATCAGGGACCGACCGCTCTAGGGCGGTCTTCTTAGCGGTTAACTTTTATTTTATCGGCAGAGGTACGATGAACTAAAGCGAATGACAGCAGTCTGGCGCCTTATTTATGGCGAACGACCTCGGGAAGGCTCTGGGACGCCACTTCCCGCTGCAGGAAGTCAGCCAGCTGGCGCAGGCGCGCCTGCCCCCGGCGATTGCGTGGCCAGACCAGGTAATAGGCATCGCCGCTGGCCACCGCCTCGGGCCAGGGCAAGGCGATGAGCCCGGCCGCCACGTCTTCGGCGAGCATCACCAGATCGCCGATGGAAACCCCGTAGCCACGCGCCGCCGCGGCCATGCCCAGCTCCAGGGTGTCGAACACCTGGCCACCACTCAGGGGCACCGCCTGGATCAGGCCCATGGCCTGCAGCCAGCGGCGCCAGTCGCGGCGGTCGAAGGTAGGATGCAGCAGCTCTTCCCCTTGCAGCCGCGCCAGGTCCCAGACGCCCTCGCGGGCGGCAGCCGGCGAGCAGACCGGCACCAGCCACTCCTCGAACAGCGGCACCACCTCCCAGTCCGCCGGGAAGCGGCCGTCGCCAAGCAGCACCGCACAGTCGAAGGGCTCATGGACGAAGTCGACCCGGTCGCTGGCCATCCAGACACTGGTGAGCTGGATGTCCAGTTGCGGACTGAGCTGGCGAAAGCGCGCCAGACGCGCCAGCAGCCAGCGCAGCGACAGGGTGGTGGGCGCCTTGAGTCTCAGGGTGCCCTCGGCCACGGCGAGATTGCCACAGGCCCGCGCCAGGGCCTCGAAGCCCTCGCTCAGCCCCGGCAAGAGCAGCTTGCCGGGCTCGGTCAGCGCCAGCTGACGCCCGGCGCGCTCGAACAGGCGGCAGCCAAAGGTCTCTTCCAGCGTCCGTACATGGCGACTGACCGCACTCTGGGTCAGTGACAACTCCTGGGCCGCGCGGGTGAAGGAGCCATGGCGAGCGGCGGCCTCGAAGGCGCGCAGGGCATACAGCGGCGGCAGCCGCGAGGAGACGTCGGGCATGACTCTGACTCATGGATGGCATGGCTATTTTCCGATTGTGGGCGGCGCGCCTGCATCCAACAATGAGTTCTTGTCAAACATCGGCCACCTGCTCAGCGAGATTCATCCATGTCCCTGCCGCGTCACGAACTGCTCGCGCTGTTGCGTCTCGCCCTGCCCCTGATCGGTGCGCAGCTGGCCTATGTGGCCATGGTCTTTACCGACACCCTGATGATGGGCCGCCTGGGCCCGGCAGCCCTGGCCGGTGGCGGCCTGGGAGCGGCGGTCTACTCCTTCGTCTCGGTAATCTGCGTGGGCGTGATCACCGCGGTGGCCAATCTGGCGGCCTTGCGCCGGGGTGCGGGGGATACCGCAGGGGTGGCAGCAGTCACCGCGGCCGGGATCTGGATCGCCGGGGTGCTGGCGCTGCTGGCCGGCACCCTGCTGTGGCATATCGAACCGCTGCTGGCCCTGGCCGGCCAGCCGGAAGAAAGTCGTCAGGCGGCCGGCATCTTCCTGCGCTGCCTGGCCTTCGCCCTGCCCGGCCATCTGCTGTTCATGACCCTGCGCGGCTTCACCAGTGCTCTGGACCGCCCCGGACCGGTGCTGACCATCGTGCTCGGCGCGGCGCTGCTCAATGCCCTCTTCAACCTGGCGCTGCTGCACGGCTGGGGCGGCCTGCCGCAACCCGGGCTGCCAGGCATCGGCGCGGTGACGGCGGTGGTGATGAATGGCGCGGCCCTGGGCCTGGCGTTGTATATCGCCCGCCATCCGTCCTACGCCGCCTATCCTCTGCGTCGCTATCTGCACCGTCCGGATCGTCGTGCCCTGATCGATACCCTCGGCCAGGGCCTGGCGATCAGTGGCACCTACGCGGTGGAAGCCTGCCTGTTCCTGTCGGCGGCGCTGTGCATGGGCGCCCTGGGCGCCACCGCCCTGGCGGCCCATCAGATCGCCAATCAGCTGGTGTACCTGGTGTTCATGTTGCCCGCCGGCCTCTCCTACGCCACCAGCATCCGCATCGGCCAGCACCAGGGCGCCGGGCGGCCGCGCGAGGCCCTGCTGGTGGGGCGACTGGCTATTGGCGGCGGCGCCCTGGTGATGCTGGGCATCGCCCTGCTGTTCTGGAGCTTTCCCGGCTGGCTGGTAAGGCTGTTCCTGGCGGATGCGCAGAGCCCGGTGGCGGAACTGGCACGCCAGCTGGTGCTGATCGCGGCGGTGTTCGTCCTCTTCGATGGTACCCAGAGCATCGCCCAGGGTGCGCTGCGGGGTATCCGCCAGGCACGTCTGGGCTTCTACGGCGGATTGCTCTGCTACTGCCTGATCGGCGCCAGTGGTGCCTGGCTGCTGGGCCTGCAGCTGGGTATTGGCCCCCAGGGCGTATGGTGGGGCCTGGCATTCGGACTGGCCTGTGCGGCGCTGCTGCTGACCGGTGCCTTCGAGTGGCTGATGCGGTAGCAGCTGGGCGCGGGCGCTGCGGAGGCTGCGCCGGAGCCGCTGGCCGCGCGGCGCGGCCTGGCGCAAAACGGCTGAGCGCCGCGGCGGCGCAAGCGTTTTACCAAGTGGTCCACTTCTGACCGCTGCGCTAGACTAAAGGCTTTGGGCCAACCCGGCGTTGCGACCGGTGTTCCGGGCCCCAGGATAGCCAGAGATGCAACGTTTCATCGTCGCCGACGACCATCCGCTGTTTCGTGAAGGCCTGGTGCGCATCCTGCGCCAGCTGCAGCCTCAGGCGCGGGTGGATCAGGCCGACAGCCTGCAACAGGTCCTGGAACTGGCGCGCCAGGGCGAGCCGCCAAGCGGGCTGCTGCTGGACCTGCTCTATCCTGGCCAGGACCTGAGCTTTTCGCTGCGCGCCCTGCGCCAGGAATTCAAGCGCAGCACCCTGATCGTGGTCTCGATGCTGGAAGACGCCACGGTGATCGAACATATCCTGGCGGCGGGCGTGGACGGCTTCATCGGCAAGGCGCTACCGCCGGCGGCCATGGCCGAGGCGATCGCCGACTGCCTTGCCGGACAACCTGTGGTGCGCTATGCCATGCCGAGCCTGGCCCCGGTCAACCTGACGCCTGATAACCGGGTGCAGGCGCTGACGCCGCGGCAACTGGAGGTGCTCGGCCTGATCACCCAGGGCCTGAGCAACAAGGAGATCGCCCGGATCCTGGTCATCTCGCCCTTTACCGTGCGCATCCATGTCTCCGCCCTGCTGCGCACCCTGGGCGTCAGCAGCCGCGCAGCGGCGGCCGCCTTCGGCGCCAAAGCCGGCCTCGGCGCCCAGCGCTCACTCAGCTAGCCGCGACGCGAAAAGCCAGTAGCAGGGCGCGCAATTCCGCCGGTCGCACCGGCTTGGCCAGCACCGGGATCTCGGCGTCGCCCAGCGCCTGCTGGACCTGGGGAATGTCATGGCCGGTCACCACGATGGCCGGGATGCGCCGACCCTGCAGCCGATTGAGATAGGCGATGCAATCGGCACCCGAGGCGCTGCGATCCAGATCGAAATCGGTGATCACCAAGTCGCAACTCACGGCGCCGGAGGGGATGCTGGTGGCAGTGGTGACCTCGCAGCCCCAGCTGCGCAACAGGGTCGCGGTGGCCAGCAGCACGTTGGCGTCGTCTTCGATGAGCAGGATCCGCCAGCCGGCGAGCAGGTGCTGGGGGCCGCTCACCGGCCGTGGGCGCGCCTCCAGCGGCAGGGTGGCCAGCGGCAGGTCCTGGAGCGCGACCGCGGTACCGCGGCCGGGGTACGAACGGATGGTCAGCCGCAACTCGAGCAGGGTGGCGATGCGTTGCACGATGGACAGCCCCAGGCCGACGCCCTCGATATCGCGATCGCGCGTCTCGCGCACCCGATAGAATTCCTCGAACAGGTGCGGCAGGTGCTCGGCGGCGATGCCCGGCCCCTGGTCGTAGACCACCAGGGCGAGCCGGCCCTGCTGGCGGCGCACCGCCAGCAGCAGGGGCTTGCCGGGCGCGTACTTGAGGGCGTTGGACAGCAGATTCTGCAGCGAGGTGAGCAGCAGCGCCGGGTCGCTGTAGACCTGCAGGCCACAGGCGCGCCAGCGGATATCCACCCCGGCCCAGCGCGCCGCCTCGGCGTTCTGCCGCACCAGATCGCCGAACAGGGTATCCAGATCGACCACCGTGCGCCGCGGACTGACCTGCTTCTGATCGAGGGTGTAGATGTCCAGCAGCGAACGGAACAGCTGCTCGACGCCGAGCAGCGAGCGGTCGATGTTGTCGACCAGCCGCTCCTGATCGGCGCTCAGCTGGCCATCGCGCAGGCAGGCGGTGAACAGGCCGATGGAATGGATCGGCTGGCGCAGGTCGTGGCTGGCCTGGGCCAGGAAGCGCGCCTTGGCCAGGTTGGCCGCCTGGGTCTCGTGCAGCGAATCCTGGATGCGGGTCAGCAGAAAATACACGTACCCGGGCACCAGCAGCGCGGTCACCAGCATCATCAGGGCCACCGTGGGATAGCGCTGCAGGAAGAGCATCCCGGCGATGATGGCGGTCAGGGCGGTCAGCGATAGCCCGGTGGCCAGCAGCAGGTAGCCGCGCCCATAGCGCAGGCCGTTGCCCACCGTGACCCAGAGCAGCACGCCGAACAGTGGCAGCAGGGCCTCGCCGCTGGTGATGGAGGAAAAGGTGATGGCGCTGAAGTCCAGGCTCATGGCCAGCAGGCGCCGCCAGGGCCTCACTCCCGGTCGCCGGCGGATCTCGAGGAACAGGCCGACGGCCGCCACGGCGAACAGGGCGTAGCACAGCAGGTTGGCCAGCAGGATGGACGTGTCGAACAGCCCCCAGGCCCAGGCGCCGATGATGTAGGCCGAGGCGGGCAGGATGAAGGCCAGGCGCACCTTGGCCTGACCGAGTTCGGGATCGCGGGGGCTGACGCCCAGGGTCTGGGTCGCGGCGCTCATGACGCCAGATAACCCCGTTGCCAGGCTCGCGGGATCAGGCGAAAGATCACCGCCAGGATGGCGGCCAGGGCCGCGCTGGCGTACCAGGCCGCCAGGCCCAGTCCCGCCTCCAGCGCAGCACCGAGCACCCCGCCGAGCAGCATGCCCAGCCAGGGCACCAGCTGGATGCGCCAGCCGCGGCGGCGTTCGCCCAGCAGCCAGTGACCCAGGCCGCGTCCGAAACGCGACAGGGCGCCGGTGACATAGGTGAGGCCGATGGGCAGGCCATAGACCTGCTCCACCACCGCATTGACCATGCCCATGGCGAACACCCCGGTCAGCAGCGCCAGGTGGCCCAGGGGCAGGCTGGCCGCCAGCGCCAGCAGCAGGGCCAGCAGGCCGAGCAGCAGGCAGGCGCGCTGGCGGGTCAGCCGCTGCAACAGCACACCGCCGGCATTGCCCAGCACGAAGGTGCCGATGGCCAGCGCCAGGTGCCCCGCGGCAGCCCAGCGGCCTGCCGCCACATCGGCAGCCATACGGGTGGTATTGCCGCTCATGAAGGAAACGAAGTCGCCGGTGGCGAGAAAGCCGATGGCATCGGTCATGCCGGCCAGCAGCGACAGACCGGCGACCAGCGCCAGGCCGACCGCGCCATGCCGTGGTGTTACCGGCAAAGCGGTCGATGGAAGTGAGGAAGCAGTAGGCATGGCAGCCATCCTGGCTGAGCGAAAAGAGACGGCCATCAGTGTGCGGCGTACGGCGGCCCGACGCCAAGGGCAGCGCCCCAGAAGGCGCCCTGGGCTAGACTGATGGACCCGCCTGGCCGGAGGCCTCGTGACCACGCCCCTGTTCGCCCTGGTATTGCTCGCCGCCCTGTTGCACGCCGGCTGGAACGCCCTGCTCAAGATCGGCCTCGATCGCTTTCTCACTGCCAGTCTGATCCAGATCGGCGCCGGCCTTGCCGCCCTGCTGGCGCTGCCCTTCGTCGCCTTGCCGCCCGCCGCGGCCTGGCCCTGGATCGCCCTCTCCGCCCTGCTGCACATCGGCTACAACGTCTTTCTCGCCCGCGCCTATCGCTATGGCGATCTCGGCCAGGTCTATCCCCTCTCTCGCGGCAGCGCGCCGTTGCTGGTCAGCCTGGTGGCCTTTCTCGCCCTCGGCGAAAGGCTTTCGCCACCCGCCCTGCTCGGCCTCGGCCTGCTGGTGACCGGGCTCGCCCTGATGGCGCTGCTCGGCGCTCGGCGCGGCACGCCACCCAGCCTGGCGCTGCTGGTCTGCGCCTTCACCACCGGCAGCTTCATCGCCGCCTACACCCTGGCCGATGCCCTCGGCGCCCGCGCCAGTGGCAATGCCGTGGCCTATGCCCTCTGGCTGTTCGCGGTCAACGGCGTGGTGGCGGCGCTGGTCCTGCGGCTGAGCCGCGGCGCCGCGGCCTTCGCCGGGCTCGGTCCGCACTGGCGCGCCGGGCTGGCGGGCGGGGTCATGTCGATGCTGGCCTACAGCCTGGTAATCGTCGCCACCACCCAGGCGCCCATCGGCCTGGTCTCGGCGCTGCGCGAGACCAGCGTGCTGTTCGCCCTGCTGATTGGGGTCTTCTGGCTGCATGAAAGCCTGCCGCTGGGCCGCATCTGCGCCGGCCTGGCCATCGTCGCCGGGGTGGTGGCGATCAAGCTGGCCTGAACGGAGCGCCGCGGGAGCGGCTAAGCTGAGCCTTCTTTCGACCAGGACGGACCCATGGGCAAATCGCTGCGACTCTCGGAAAAATGGTTCAACCGCGGCCTCTGGCTGCTGGCGCTGGTATTCGCCGGCTTTCTCATCGGCCTGGGCGGCACCCTGGTCGGCGATCTGCCCCAGGTGGAGCAGCAGCAGCGTCTGGAAGACTTCATGGACCCCGCCGCCACCGCCGCGGCCCGGGAAGACCAGCGCCAGGCCCAGCTGGCCAGTCGTCAGGCCAGCGACGCTCTGGAACAGGCGCAACTGCGGCAGACCGCGGCCGCGAGCAGCTACCAGGCCAATCGTGAAACCTTCGACAACTGGCTGGCGACCCGCCAGACCACCCAGCGCCCCGAGCAGGATGCCGAACTGATCGCCCGCAGCCGCGCCCTGGACGAACTCAAGGCCGGCGAGCGGGTGGCGGAGCAGGAGGTGGAACGCCAGCAGCAGGCGCTGCTGGATGCCGAGCAGCGCGCCGACGATGCGCAGCGCAGCCTGGCCACCCTCGGTGAGTCGGCGCAGTCGGCCTGGCTGGAGGCGCGCCAGCAGGCCGAGCTGCGGGTCTTCCTCTATCGCCTGGCGCTGACCCTGCCCCTGCTGGCGGTGGCAGCCTGGCTGTTCGTCCGCCAACGCAAGAGCACCTGGTGGCCCTTCGTCTGGGGCTTCATCTTCTTCGCGCTGTTCGCCTTCTTCGTCGAGCTGGTGCCCTATCTACCCAGCTATGGCGGCTATGTGCGCTATCTGGTTGGTATCCTGCTGACCGTACTGGGTGGACGCTACGCCATCCGTGCCCTGCAGGACTATCGCGCCCGTCTGGCGCTCAAGGAAGCCCAGCCGGACACCGTCAGACGCGAAGAGCTGCACTACGACACCGCCCTGGCGCGGCTGGCCAAGGGCGTCTGTCCGGGTTGCGAGCGACCGGTGGACCTCAAGGACCCGGGGATCGACTTCTGCCCCCATTGCGGCATCGGCCTGCACGACCACTGCGGCGCCTGCCAGACCCGCAAGAGTGCCTTCGCGCACTTCTGCCATGCCTGTGGGACGGCAGCGCGTGGGCCCGAGCGTCTGGCGGGCGCGCCCTGATGGCGGGCCTCAGGGCTTGTTCGAACTGGCGTTGACGCCTTTCTCGGTGTGCTCGCCGGCGTGCTTGTGCAGCTGGCCGGTGGGGTCCTGCAGCTGGATGACCCTGCCCTGCTGCCAGGCATCGGCGCCGGGGACGACCGTGGGCGTGGGCAGATCGGCGCGGGCGGCCTTGGTCTCGGTGGAGGAGACACCCAGGCGGCGGTCACGCTCGGCGAGCAGCTTGGGATCGAGCTGGCCATCGGCGGTGAAGCCCATCATCAGCTGGGGCACGCCCAGCGGCAGCTGCAGGTCCTGATCGGTATGCCAGGTGTGCCAGGTCTTGCCGTAGGTATGCACCAGCTTGTCCATCAGCCGGTGCTCGGCCACCTGGGGCACGCCGGGCGCGACCAGCTGACCCGATTTCACCTCGTGCACATGGCTGTGCCAGAGCGCCTGCTCGGCCGCGGGCAGGGTCTTGAACAGCCGTTCGCTGATGATGTACTCGACGCCCATCAGCTTGGCATCGGCGACATTGCCGTCGTAGATCACGCACTGGAACATCTCTTCGCCCAGGACGCTGCAATAGTGGTGAGCTTCCATCTGGCTAGCGGGGTGGCCGTTGTAGAAATGGAAGCCGTCCAGATAGGTGTTGAGGGCGGCGATGGGCGGCTTGCGCTGCAGCACGTCGGCGCCGGCTTCGAGCACCCGGGTATCGGTCTGAGCGGGGGCTCCCGGCACCGGGACCGGCGACCGGGTGTCGTTGGCGGCCTGGGTCAGCAGGGCGCAGGCGAGCAGCATCAAGGCAGGGAGTTGGCGGGCATTCATGGCGGATTCTCGACGGGAGCTTGCCGAGTTCGAAGGCCGGGCAGACGCCAAGGTTCCACCGCTGCGCTAGGCTCGTCATATGAATGTCATGCAACGGCCATAAATTCGTCATCGTCCGCGCCTGGCCTTTCGGTATAAGCGAAACGCCACAGCCACACCTTTGCACCTCTGGCCTCTTCTCTCTGTCGGGACGACTCAATGAACGCACACAGCTCTCCCTCTGGTCATGCCCTGCGCCGCGTGGTCTTCAACAAGAAGGGCGGTGTCGGCAAGTCCAGCATCGCCTGCAACCTGGCGGCCATCAGCGCCCACGAGGGCTATCGCACCCTGCTGGTGGACCTCGATCCCCAGGCCAACTCCAGCCAGTACCTCACCGGTCAGGTGGGCGACGACCTGCCCCACGGCATCGCCGACTTCTTCAAGCAGACCCTGAGTGGCGGCAAGAAGGCCCAGGCCAACATCCACGCCACCGCCTGGCCGAATCTGGACCTGATCGCCGCCTCCGGCGAGCTAAGCGAGCTGCAGTTCAAGCTCGAAGCCAAGTACAAGATCCAGAAGCTCGCCAAGTACCTCGACAAGCTCGGCGAAGACTATGACCGCATCTACCTGGATACCCCGCCGGCGCTGAACTTCTACAGCATCTCGGCGCTGATCGCCGCCGACCGCTGCCTGATCCCCTTCGACTGCGATGTCTTCGCCCAGCAGGCGCTGTACGACCTGATCGAGGAGCTGGAGGAGATCCGCGAGGACTACAACGAGAAGCTCACGGTCGAGGGCATCATCATCAACCAGTACCACGCCCAGGCCAGCACCCCGCGCCAGCTGATCGAGGAACTCCAGGCGCGCGACCTGCCGGTGCTGGCGGCGCCGCTGATGTCTTCGGTGAAGATGCGCGAATCCCACCAGCAGCATCGTCCGCTGATCCATCTCGACCCAGGCCACAAGCTGACCCGGCAGTATCTGGAGCTGTTCGCCCTGCTGGAAGGCTGAGGGCGCCACAGCGCAAGAACGTTCAAGACGGCGGCGACGCGGTGCGGCACCCTGGGCATCCCCTGCCTTCCGGAGCCCTGCCGATGACCGCTTCCCGCCGCCGCGCCTTTCTCCAGGGCGCCTGGCAGATCATGCCGCTGTCGCTGGCCTGCGCGCCCTGGGGCATCCTGGTCGGCGCCCTGGCCATCGAGACCGGACTCAGCGTGCTGGAAGGCCAGGCCTTTTCCCTGCTGGTGTTCGCCGGGGCGGCGCAACTGGTGGCCCTGGGCATGCTCAAGGCCGGCGCGGGTCTCGCCGCCATCCTGCTGACCACCCTGCTGCTGACCTCCCAGCACCTGCTCTATGGCCTGCACCTGAGACGTGTCCTGGCGCCTCAGCCGCTACCCTGGCGGCTGGGTTTCGGCTTTCTGCTCACCGACGAATTCTTCGCCCTGAACCATGCCGAGCAACCGGCCGGCTTCGACCGCTGGCGTGCCCTGGGCATGGGCCTGAGTTTCTATCTGCTGTGGAATCTCTTTACCCTGGCCGGGCTGCTGCTGGGGCGGGTGCTGCCCAATCTGGGCGCCCTGGGCCTGGACTTCTCCATCGCCGCCACCTTCATTGCCCTGGTGGTGCCCCTGGTACGCGACCTGGCCACCGTGGCCTGCGTGCTCATCGCGCTGCTGGTGTCGGTATGGCTGCATCACCTGCAATGGCAGGGCGCCCTGGTGCTGGGCGGCCTGGCGGGAATGAGTGTGGGCTTCGGGGTGCGCCGCCTGCGGGAGCGCCTGCCATGATCCTTGCCACCGTGCTCGGCATGGCCGTCCTGGTCTTCTGCAATCGCTATCTCTTTCTCGAACCGCGCCTGCCGCTGCGCCTGGGACGCAATCTGCGCACCTTCCTGGAATTCGCCGTGCCCGGGATGCTCACCGCCATCTGCGGCCCCATCCTGTTCTCCGGCGAAACCTCGCTGGCCGCCACCCTGGTCGATCCCTACCCGCTGGCGGCCCTGACCGCCGTGGGGCTGATGCTCTGGACGCGGCGGGTGCTGACCACGGTGATCCTCAGCATGGGCGTGTTCTACCTGCTACGCTGGCTCCTCTAGCGCCAGGGTGGACCCGATCGGTGCCACGAGAGAGCCATGAACGGACAACAGGAAAATGCCCGCCTCTGGTCGGCCCGCGGGCTGGGCGGCGTCGAGCTGCTGCACGCCCGCTATCGCCGCCAGCGCTTCGCGCCCCATGTGCACGAAGGCTATGTGTTCACCGTGATCGAGCGCGGCGCCCAGCGCTTTCGCCACCGCGGTGCCGAGCACCTCGCCGCGGCCGGCAGCATGGTGCTGATCAATCCGGACGAGTTGCACACCGGCGCGACGGCGGTCGAGGAAGGCTGGCAGTACCGCGGCTTCTATCCGACGCTGGCGCAGCTGACGCCGGTCTTCGCCGAACTGGGACGCCCGCTGGACGCTACTCCGGCCTTCGCCACCAGCGTGCTGCATGATCCCCAGGTAGGTGCGGCCTTCAGCCAGCTGCATCGGTTGGCCGACCATGGCGCCGAGGCGCTGGAGCAGCAGACCGCCTGGCGTGAGGCGCTGCTGTTGCTGTTCGGCCGCCACGCCTGCCTGGGAGCCATCCCGCAGCCGGGCCGCGAACCCCCGGCGGTGCAGCGCGCCCGCGAACTGCTCGGCCAGCGGTTGCAGCAACCGCCCAGCCTCGAAGAACTGGCCCAGGCCGTGGGGCTGTCGCCCTTTCATTTCCTGCGGGTGTTCCGCCGGGCGACGGGCCTGCCGCCCCACGCCTGGCTCAAGCAGCAGCGCCTGACCCGTGCCCAGGGCCTGCTGCGGGCCGGCTGGGCCCCGCTGGAAGTGGCCCTGCAACTGGGCTTCGCCGACCAGAGCCATCTCACGCGCCAGCTCAAGCAGGCCTACGGGGTGGCACCGGGTGCCTATCGCCGCGCCTGGCACGGCTAGCCGGACACCGACGAACGGTCCCAGCCGCCGAAGCGGCGTGCCAGAGCCCTGCAAGCGGTAACGAGGCCTGGCTGACCGGAGCGCCGGAGAAACTTTTCGCGGTCGCCCCGGGCCTAGTCAGGAAGAGCGCCGGAGCTGCCGGCCGCTCTCCCCTGCCCCTTTGGAGTTACCGGTATGACACTGGAAGAACGCATCCGCCAGCGCGCCTATGAAATCTGGGAGCGCGAAGGTCGTCCCCATGGCCAGGATTTCGAGCACTGGTTTCAGGCCAACCGGGAACTGGAAGACCAGCCCGACGACAACCTGAACCAGGTCGGCGGCCTCCAGAGCAGCGTCGCCCCGCCGGCCCCCAAGCCGTGCAGCCGGTCGCGCAAGAAGGCGACCGCGGGCGACGCCTGAAGCCAGGCGCTCTTACTTGCGGATCATGTCGGCCGCCCGCTGGGTGGCCTCCGAGGTGCGCGTGGCCAGCTTGCGTACCTCGTCCGCCACCACGGCGAAGCCACGGCCGGCTTCACCGGCGCGGGCGGCCTCGATGGCGGCATTGAGCGCCAGCAGGTTGGTCTGGGCGGCGATGCCCTGGATGGAGCCGACGATCTCAGTCACCTTCTGCAGGTTCTCTTCCATGGTGCGGTGCTGGTCTTCCTGGTTGCCGCGTAGGGATTCCTGCTCGTGCAGGGCATGGACATCGGCCAATGCCCCCACAACCCGCAGCGGGGTGCCATCGGCGGTGCGCCGGGTCTGGCCACGGGCGCGGAACCAGCGCACCTCGTTGTTCTTCAGCACCAGGCGATAGGTGATATCGAAGCCGGTGCGGCCGCTGCGGTCATTGATGTGGGCACCGAAGGCCTCCAGTACCCGCTCGCGGTCTTCCGGGTAGAGGCGCGAGGCCCAGCTGTCCAGCACATCGGGAAATTCCTGGACGGTCTCGTAACCGAGTAGGTGGCGAAATTGCGGCGACCACCAGAAGGGATTCCTGGGATTGAGCGGATCGCCGGCGATCACCTCCATGTCCCAGAGGCCGTCGTTGAGCATCTCCCGCGCCAACTCGAAACGGGTCAGTGTGACGTCCAGTTCCTGATCGCGCAGGCGCTGGTCATGGATGTCGCGCAGGGAGCCAGCCACCCGCAGCGGTACGCCGCGCTCGTCGCGCAGGGTGGCGCCGGTGGCGCGCATCCAGCGGTATTCGCCGGACTTCAGGGCGATGCGGTACTGGACGTCGAAGGGGGTCTGACCGCTGCGATCCTTCATGTGGGCGGCAAAGGCGTCCAGCACCCAGGCGCTGTCCTCCGGATGCAGGCGCTTGGCCCAGCTGCCGAGTTCGCTGGGAAAATCGCGTTCATCGCGAAAGCCGAGCATGGCGCGGAACTGATCCGACCACCAGAAGGCGTTGCGCGGATTGACCGGATCGCCGGCCACCACCTCCATGTCCCAGAGGCCTTCGCTGGAACCCTGGCTGACCAGCTCGAAGCGGGTCCCCAGGCGCTTGGCCAGCGTCTCGCTTTCGGCCATGCGCGCTGTCAGGGTGGCATTGTCCTGACTCAGCGTCTGCACCTGCTGCTGCAATTCCCGCTGCTGTATCAGCAGCGCCTGCAGCCCCTTGGCCAGGCGTGCCAGGGCAGGATCGCCCTGGAAGCTGCCGCTCTCGGCCAGAGGGGTGGCGGTCTCCGTCGCCGCGGCCAGGACATCCAGCGCGCGCATGATCGAGTAGTGCTTGAGCAAGGCCATGATCGAATCCTCAGAGGGAGCAGCCGCGGCAAGGGCTGCGCGCGATCCGAGTCCCTGTATCGGCCTCGCCGCTTCGCTCTTTAGCCCAGCCCAGAGCCTTTTTTCACGACCGCCGCGCTGCCGTTCGGCTAGCGCCAGTCGTCCAGCAGCCAGACCTCGGGATGATCGTAATGGGCTTCGCCCCGGTGCAGGGTGATGCCCAGGATCTCGCTGCGAAACCCTTCCGCCAGCAGCCAGCGGTAGGCCCCCAGGCGGGCGGTGTTGACGCCGGCCAGCAGGCGCTGCTGGCCATGGTCCCGGGCCAGGACATCGCAGGCGGCGATCAGCCGGGCGAAGCGCGCCTCCGCCCCCGTACCGGGCAGGACCGCCGCGCACTTCACATAGCAGACCCCGGTGCCCGCCTCGCTGTGGGGCCCGAAATGGCAGACGGCGAAGCCCTCCGCCCGGCCCTGCGCGTCCTGCAGCAGCAGACTCTCGCCGAGCTGCTGTTCACGTACCGCGGCCATCTCGGCGGAGACATCCAGCCCTGGCGCATTGGCCCGGCCCAGTTCGGCGCAGGCGGCCAGCAGCCGGTCGGGCTCGGCCGCCAGGGAAAGGCGCAGCGCCGGCGTCGCCGGCTGCGCCTGCAGCGGCCGCCCCATCACCGCGGTCAGGGTCTGCGGCCAGAAGCCGAAGCCCTGGTAGAGCCCCAGGTGCCGCGGACTGTCGGGAAAGGTGAAGAGTCCGGCATGCACCAGCTGCCAGGCGTCGAGCTGCTCGACCGCGGCGCCCATCAGCGCCTTGGCCACCTTGGCGTCCCAGTAGTCCGGGTGCACCGCCAGCGGCCCGAGGATGCCGTGACGCCCCCAGCGGGTGACGCAGACGGCGCCGACCAGGCGCTCGCCGTCGAGGGCCTTGAACCAGGCGGTGTGGGGCGCGGCGAAGCGACTGCGCACATAGTCGCGGTCATTCCAGAATTCGCCCGGTTCGGCGGCGCCCATCCAGGTGGCGAACGCCAGGCGCACCACCTCGGTGGTGGCCGGCAGGTCGGCGGCGGTGAGGGGTTCGACACTGAAGGTGGGGCTGGACATGGGGCGGCTCCTGGGCTGTAGGCCTTGGACCCGCCCGGCCGGGGCTTTGCGCCCGGCCGGCAATCGCCGGTTACAGCAGCAGCACCGCCGCCCAGCCGAACAGCAGCATCGGCAGGCTGAAATGCAGGAAGGACGGCACCACGGTGTCCCAGATATGGCTGTGCTGGCCGTCCACGTTGAGCCCCGAGGTGGGGCCCAGGGTGGAATCCGAGGCTGGCGAACCCGAGTCGCCCAGGGCGCCGGCGGTGCCGATCAGGCAGACGATGGCCAGCGGCGAAAAGCCCAGGTGCAGGCACAGCGGCCCCAGGATGGCGGCGAGGATGGGCACGCTGGAAAAGGACGAGCCGATGCCCAGGGTCACCAGCATGCCCAGCAACAGGAGCAGCAGCGCGCCCAGGGCGCGGTTGTCACCGATCAGGCCGGCGGCGGTGGCGGCCAGGTCCTTGATCTGGCCGGTGGCGGTCAGCACCTCGGCGAAGCCGCCGGCGGTGAGCATGATGAAGCCGATCACCGCCATCATCTTCGCGCCTTCGCTGAACAGGTCGTCCGCCTCGCGCCAGCGCACCACGCCGGTGGCGGTGAAGACCACGAAGCCGACCAGGGCACCGAGGATCATGGAGTCCAGCCAGAGCTGCACGCCAAAGGCGGCGATCACGGCGACCAGCGCCACCAGCAGGGTGCGGCCGTTGTAGGGGCGGTCGGCCCGCTCGGTGCGCGCCACCAGGTTGAGGTCGTAGCGGCGCGGCCGGCGATAACTGACAGAGACCGCCAGCAGCAGGCCGACCACCATGCCCAGGGCCGGCAGCAGCATGGCGCGACTGGGGTCCACGCCGCTGACGTCGACGCCAGCGCGGGCCACGCTGGCCAGCAGGATGTCGTGCAGATAGAGGCTGCCGAAGCCCACCGGCAGGAACATGTAGGGGGCGATCAAGCCGAAGGTCATGACGCAGGACAGCCGCCGGCGATCCAGCTCCAGGCGCGTCAGCACATAGAGCAGCGGCGGCACCAGCAGCGGGATGAAGGCGATGTGGATGGGCAGGATGTTCTGCGAGGCGATGGACACCGCCAGCAGCAGGCCGAGCAGCGCCCAGCGCAGCGAGCGGCCGCCCTGGCTGGCCTGCCGCTCCATCAGCGCCAGGGCGCGATCGGCCAGCATGTGCGCCAGCCCCGACTGGCTGATGGCCACGGCGAAGGCGCCCAGCAGCGCATAGGAGAGCGCCACCTTGGCGCCATTGCCCAGGCCGGCGTTGAAGGCCAGCAGGGTGCCTTCCAGGCCCAGGCCGCCGACCAGGCCACCGGCCACCGCCCCGGCGATCATCGCCACCACCACATGCACCCGGGCCAGACTCAGCATCAGCATGAGTCCTACCGCCACCACCACCGCATTCATCGCCGACTCCGCACCACCAAAAGGGCGCGCACTCTGCCGCAGCCCGGCGCGGGCGTCAAAGGCGCGGGATGGATGGCGCGGCGTCCCGCGTGTCCACAGCAGCCGGGCCGGGCTGCGCCTGGAATCCTCCCGGTGGGGACTGCCGGTCGCGGCCGAGGGACAGCCGGCAGGCGTTCCGCCGCCGAGCGATCCCGCGCGCAGGACAGCTTCATACCCACGCCAGCGCTCTGGAATGAACCTTTCAGCGCCCGGGGGCGTCTGACGCGGACGCTTCTCCGGTCACGCCAAGGATGAACGGCCCATGCAAGACGCCATCGACATGTTGATCACCGCCTTCAGTCCGCACTCCTGCCTGGCCGTCCCGCGGCGCGCCGATCGCACCCTGCTGTTCACCGTCACCGACACGGCCCGCGCGGTCACGGTCACCAAGGCGATTCCCCTGTGCAGCCTGGAATGCACGGCCACCCTGGCCACGGTGATCAAGGATCTGCAGCGCGATCTCGACCGGGCGCTCGGCACCCTCAGCCCGGCAAGCCTCGCCGACCTGCGCCAGCGGGGTCCGCGGGTGCAGCGGTTCGAGAGCTGAGAGGAGTTGGCCAGGGGGATTGAGCGTTGGCTGAGTCGCCCTCACCCCGGCCCTCTCCCAGAGGGAGAGGGGGTCACTCGGAGTAAGGTGGGGGCTCTGGCCAGGGGTGGATGACGGCGCAATCTCATCCACCCCTGGCCATGCCGCTCAGCGCCGGCTGGTGCGGGTGCTGACGTCGACCCAGACCGCCAGGACCAGGATGCTGCCCTTGACGATCATCTGCCAGTAGCTGTCCACGTCGAGCATGGACATGCCGTTGTCCAGGCTGGCGATCACCAGGGCGCCGAGCAGGGCGCCGTAGACGGTGCCCGAGCCGCCGCGCATGGAGGTGCCACCGATGAAGCAGGCGGCGATGGCGTCCAGTTCGCCCATGGTGCCGGCCGAGGGCGAGCCGGCGGCCAGGCGGGCGGTGTTGACCAGACCGGCCAGGGCGCACATCACGCCCATCAGGCCGAAGATGCCGAGCTTGATCGCCTGGACGTTGATACCCGACAGCCGCGTGGCTTCCAGGTTGCTGCCCACCGCATAGATGCGCCGGCCGAATACCGTCTGGCTGGTGATGTAGCTGAACACCCCGAGCAGCACCAGCAGGATCAGCACCGGCACCGGGATGCCATCGTAGCGGTTGAGGGTCTGGATGAAGGCCACCAGCACCACGCCGATCACCACCACCCGCAGCACGTCGCGCCACAGCGGCGCCAGGGCGAGGCCGAGGGTCTTGCGCTTGCTGCGCTGGCGCCAGGTCAGCACCACGGCCACCGCGAACAGCAGCACGCCCAGGACGCTGCCCACCACCGGCGGCAGATAGCCCTGGCCGAGGTAGACCAGCTCCGGCGACACCGGGGCCACGGTGACGCCGCCGGTGAGACCGAGCAGCACCCCGCGAAAGGCCAGCATGCCGCCGAGGCCGACGATGAACGACGGTATCCCCCGATAGGCACTGAGGTAGCCGTTGATCAGGCCGATCAGCAGACCGCCGGCGGCCACCGCCAGCAGGGTGATCGGCAGGGGCACGTGGTAGGTGACGTCGAGGATCGCCGCCACCCCGCCGAGCAGGCCGAGTTGCGAGCCCACCGAGAGGTCGATCTCGCCGGCGATGATCACCAGCACCATGCCGCAGGCGAGAATGCCGGTGATGGACATCTGCCGCAGCAGGTTGGAGAGGTTGCGCGGGGTAACGAAGCCGCCTTCGGTCTGCCAGCTGAAGAACAGCCAGATCAGGGCCACGGCGATCAGCAGGGCGAGCATCTTGTAACGGGTGAACAGCTGTTTCACGGCGTGCATCAGAAGTGCTCCCGGGCTTGGGCGACCGCCCGTTCGGTGGTGCCCAGGGCCGCGGCCAGTACCCGCTCCTGGGTCAGATTCTCATTGGGGAAATCGCCGCGCAGCCGGCCTTCGCCGAGCACCAGTACCCGGTCGGAGACGCCGAGCACCTCGGCCAGCTCCGAGGAGACCATGACGATGGCCACGCCCTCCGCCGCGAGCAGGCCGATCAGCCGGTAGATCTCGAACTTGGCGCCGACGTCGACGCCGCGGGTGGGCTCGTCGAGGATCAGCACCTTGGGTCGCGCCAGCAGCATCTTGGCGAGCACCGCCTTCTGCTGGTTGCCGCCGGAGAGGCCGGTGATGGGCAGGAAGGGGCTGCTGGTCTTGAGTTGCAGCCGGGCAATCTCGGTGTCGATGCAGGACAGTTCCGCCTCGCTGTCGATGCGACTCAGGTGGGCGAATCTGTCCAGCACCGTGAGGGTGATGTTCGAGCCCACGCCCAGGTCGGGGATGATGCCCTGGCGCTTGCGATCCTCCGGTACCAGGCAGAGGCCGGCGCGGATGGATTTCAGCGGGGTGCGGGTGTCGATGCGCTGGCCATTGAGCCAGACCTCGCCCTCGTAGCGGCCGTCGTAGGCACCGAAGATGGCCGAGACCAGTTCGGTGCGCCCGGCGCCCACTAGCCCGGCGATGCCGAGGATCTCGCCGGCGCGCACGGCGAAGGAGACGTCGTCGACGCGCTTGCGCTGGGGATTGTCGACGTCCAGGCAGGTGAAGCGGCGCGCCTCGAAGATCACCTCGCCGATCTGGTGGGGGATCTGCGGATAGAGATTGGTCATGGCGCGGCCGACCATCTGGGTGATGATGCGGTCGATGTCCATCTCGGCCATGGGGGTGGTGGCGATGTGCTTGCCGTCGCGGATCACCGTGATGGTGTCGCAGATGGCCGCCACCTCGTCGAGCTTGTGCGAGATGTAGACGCAGGCCACGCCCTGGGCCTTGAGGTCGCGGATGATGTCCAGCAGCACGGCGATCTCGGAGGTGGTGAGCGCCGAGGTCGGTTCGTCGAGGATCAGTAGCCGGGCGTTCTTGTTCAGCGCCTTGGCGATCTCCACCAGTTGCTGCAGACCGCCGCCGTACTGGGACACCGGCAGGGCCACGTTCATGTCCGGCACCTTGAGCCGGCGCATCAGCTCGGCCGAGCGCTGCAGCATGGTCGGGTAGTCCAGCCGCCCGCCGAAGCGGCGCGGTTCGTGGCCCATGAAGATGTTCTCGGCCACGGACAGATCGGGTACCAGGGTCAGTTCCTGGTGGATGATGACGATGCCGGCCGCCTCGGATTCGGCGATGGACTGGGCTTCCAGCGGACGCCCGTCCCAGCGGATCTCGCCTTCCCAGGTGCCGTGGGGATAGACCGCCGACAGGACCTTCATCAGGGTGGACTTGCCGGCGCCGTTCTCGCCGCACAGCCCTACGCATTCGCCCGGACGCACCTTGAGATCGATGCCGTCCAGCGCCCGCACCCCGCCAAAGCTCTTGGCGATGCCGTGCATTTCCAGCAGATAGTCGGCCATGGCCGCTCCTTGCCCAGGGGCCGCCCGACGCCAGGCGTCAGACGGCCAGCCGGTGGCCAGTGGTTATTTGCCGTCGATCTGGGCCTGGGTGTAGAAGCCGTCCTTGACCAGCAGGTCGACGTTGGCCTTGGTCAGCTCGGTGGGGGTGAGCAGCAGGGTGTCGACCTTCTTGGTGCCGTTGTCGTAGCTGGAGTTGAAGGCCGGCTTCTCGTTGCGCACCAGTTGCACCGACAGCTTGGCCGCCTCGGAGGCGATCAGCTTGAGCGGCTTGTAGACGGTCATGGTCTGGGTCCCGGCGATCACCCGCTTGATGGCGGCGAGGTCGGCGTCCTGACCGGACACGGCGACCTTGCCGGCCAGCTTCTGCGCGGCCAGGGCCTGGATGGCGCCGCCGGCGGTGGCGTCGTTGGAGGCGACGATGCCGTCGATCTTGTTGTCGTTGGCGGTCAGGGCGTTCTCGACGATGGCCAGGGCCTCGGTCGGGTTCCACTCCTTGACCCACTGCTGGCCGACGATCTTGACGTCGCCCTTGTCGATGGCCGGCTGCAGGACCTTCATCTGGCCCTGGCGAAGGATCTTGGCGTTGTTGTCGGTGGGCGCGCCGCCGAGCAGGAAGAAGTTGCCCTTGGGCTGGGCCTTGAGCACGCCACCGGCCTGCATCTCGCCGACCTTCTCGTTATCGAAGGAGATATAGGCGTCGATGTCGGCGTTGAGGATCAGCCGGTCGTAGGAGATCACCTTGACCCCGGCCTTCTTGGCCTCGGCCACCACGTTGTTCAGCACCGTGGCGTTGAACGGCACGATGACGATGGCATCCACGCCGCGGGAGATCAGGTTCTCGATCTGCGACAGCTGGCGCTGCTCGTTGGCGTCGGCGGATTGCACATAGACCTTGGCGCCAAGTTGCTCGGCGGCGGCGACGAAGTAGTCGCGGTCACGGGCCCAGCGCTCCAGGCGCAGGTCGTCGATGGAGAAACCGATCTTGGGATGCTGGGCGTCGGCCTGGGCGAAACCGGTGGTGCACAGGGCGAGCAGACCGGCGAGCAGGGTCGTCTTGAAAGTCATGGTGGCGTCCTTGGTTATTGTTGTTGTGGAGCGAGAGAACGGATTTGAGTGTAACGATTCAGCGCACTTGCACAAGCGGGTCGGGCGGGCTTTTCTGCCGACCCGCTCGCGATCGCTAGCGGTACAGGTAACGGTTGACCACGCCTTCGAGCAGCTCCTGGCGACCGCTCACCGGCTGGGGCGCCAGACCCTGGCTGAAGGTGTGTTCGGCCAGTTGTTCCAGGCTCAGCTGGCCACCGAGGATGCGCTGACCCAGGGTCTGATCCCAGCCGGCATAACGCTCGGCCTTGAACTTGCCCAGGGGATCGTCCTGCAAGAGCGCCGCGGCGCGTTCCAGCGACAGCGCCAGGGCGTCCATGGCCGCCACGTGGCCATGGAACAGGTCGACGTCGTCCAGGCTCTGGCGCCGCACCTTGGCGTCGAAGTTGAAGCCGCCGCGGGTAAAGCCGCCGCCCTTGAGGATCTCGTAGATCGCCAGGGTCATCTCCTCGACGCTGTTGGGGAACTGGTCGGTGTCCCAGCCGTTCTGCGGATCGCCGCGGTTGGCGTCGATGCTGCCGAACACGGCGAGGGCCACGGCGCTGGCGATCTCGTGCTGGAAGCTGTGCCCGGCGAGGGTCGCGTGGTTGGCCTCGATGTTGACCTTGATCTCCTTCTCCAGCCCAAACTGCTGCAGGAAGCCGAAGACGGTGGCCACGTCATAGTCGTACTGGTGCTTGGTGGGCTCCTGGGGCTTGGGCTCGATCAGCAGATCGCCCTGGAAGCCGATGCGGTGCTTGTGCTCCACCACCATGCGCATGAAGCGGCCGAGTTGCTCGCGCTCGCGCTTAAGGTCGGTGTTGAGCAGGGTCTCGTAGCCTTCGCGGCCGCCCCACAGCACATAATTCTCGCCGCCCAGGCGGTGGGTGGCGTTCATCGCCGTGCAGACCTGGGTGGCGGCGCAGGCGAAGACTTCCGGATCGGGGTTGCTGGCGGCGCCGGCGGCATAGCGCGGGTGGCTGAAGCAGTTGGCGGTGCCCCACAGCAGCTTGAGGCCGGACTCGCTCTGGTGGCGTTCCAGATCGTCCACCAGGCGGGCGAAGTTCTCGCGGTACTCGGTGAAATTGGCGCCTTCGGGGGCGACGTCGGTGTCGTGGAAGCAGTAGTAGTCCACGCCCAGCTTGCTGAAGAACTCGAAGGCGGCGGTGGCCTTGGCGCGGGCCTGCTCCAGGGGCGAACCCGCTGCCTGCCAGGGCCGCTGGAAGGTGCCCTGACCGAAGACATCGCTACCCGGCCAGACGAAGGTGTGCCAGTAGCAGACCGCCATGCGCAGGTGCTCGCGCATGGGCTTGCCCATGACCAGTCGGTCGGCTTCGTAGTGGCGGAAGGCAAGCGGAGAATCGCTGTCGGGCCCGGCGTAGCGGACCTTCTCGACATTGGGGAAATAAGCCATGGCGTTGTCCTTGTTCTTATCTGTCGCACCCGATACGGCGTACCGGTTTGCGTCGATGGTAGCGCCGCCACCCGGGCTGCCTATTGTGAAAATCACCAGAGCCAGGTGCGATTTTGCCGCTTGAGAGGTGGGCTCGCCGGTCGTAGTCTGGAGCCCCGCCCGCGCCTCCTGCCGGAACCCCGCCATGCCCAGCCAGCCGCCCGTCCACCGCGTCGCCCTGCTGTTCAACGGCAGCAAGATCTACGACAGAGGCATCCTCACCGGCATCGGCAACTACCTGAGCGGCACCCGGGCGCGCTGGGATCTGTTCCTCGAAGAGGACTTCCTCTGTCGGCTCAAGGGCATCGAGCGCTGGCAGGGCGACGGCATCATCGCCGACTTCGACGACCCGGCGGTGAGCGCCGCCCTGACCCACAGCGCGCTGCCGGTGGTGGCCGTCGGCGGCTCCTACGCGGCCCCGACCGACTACCCGCCCGGCATTCCCTACGTGGCCACCGACAACGCCGCCCTGGTGCGCCTGGCCTATGACCACCTGATCGAATCCGGGCTGACCCGCTTCGCCTGCTTCAGCCTGCCCGCCGCCGACACCAATCGCTGGGCCGGCGAGCGCGAGGCGGCCTTTGCCGCCCTGCTTCGCCGCGACGGCCTGCCGGTGGAGATCTATCGCGGCCTAGAGACCAGCGCGCCGCTGTGGGATACGGCGGTGGAACAGCTGATCGCCTGGCTGGAAGCCCTGCCCAAACCGGTGGGCATCCTCGCCGTCACCGACGCCCGGGCGCGGCAACTCCTGCAGGCCTGCTTCACGGCCGGCATCCCGGTGCCGGAACAGGTGGCGCTGGTGGGCATCGACAACGATCCACTGGCGCGCACCCTGACCCGCGTCCCCCTGACCTCGGTGATCCAGGGGACCGAGGCCATCGGCCGGGAGGCGGCGCGACTGCTGCACCAGCGCCTGCACGGCGTCGAACTGGGGGCGCCTCGGGTGCTGATCCCGCCGGAGGGCATCAACGTCCAGGCCTCCAGTCGCCACCAGCCGGTGCGGCATCCCCAGGTGATGCGCGCCCTGCACTTCATCCGCCAGTACGCCTGCCAGGGCATCAAGACCGAGCAGGTGGCCAGCTATGTCGGCATCTCCCGCTCGGCCCTGGAGACGTCCTTTCGCCGCGAACTGGGGCGCAGCGTCCACGACGAGATTCTCGGCTTCAAGCTGGCCGCCGCGGCCGTGGCGCTGCAGGAAGAGGCCCCGAGCCTGGCCGAGGTCGCCCGACGTTGCGGTTTCACCTCGGCGCAGTACCTGCACGCGGTGTTTCGCCGGGAGTTCGGCTGCACGCCACGGCAGTACCAGTCAGATCCCAAACCCCTGGTGAGCGCCCATGAAAAAGCCCGTCCGGAGACGGGCTTTCAGGTAGCGGCCGCGGCTTATTTGCCGACGGTCTGACCCAGGAACCAGGCGCGTTCTTCGGCCTGGTCGATCCACTCTTCCAGCAGGCTGGTGGTGGAGACGTCATTGGCGTCGTCGGTCAGGGTGTGGGTGGTACGCATGTAGGCGGCCAGCGACTGGTTGTCGTCGTGCAGCTCGGTCAGCATCTGGTCCGCCGACAGATCGGTGGCATCGCTGCTGGCCAGGCGCTTGAGTTGCACCATCTGCTCCAGGGAGCGCACGGTGGGCTGGCCGATCTTACGGGCACGCTCGGCGATCAGGTCGGTGATGCCGTACAGCTGGGCAGCCTGCTCGTCCAGCAGCAGGTGGTAGTCGCGGAAATGCGAACCCTTCATGTGCCAGTGGTAGTTCTTAGTCTTGATGTACAGCGCGAAGACATCGGACAGCAGCACGGCCAGGGCTTCGCCTACGGCCTGCTGGTTCTGCAGGGTGGCGTCTTCGCCCTGGTGGGCCTTCTGCTTGACGCTGGAAACGGTCTTGAGTTCTTGCTTGGCATTGGCAACGGCCATGAGAGATCTCCTGTCAGGACGTGAAGAGAAAAAGGGGTTCGCCTGGTTGTCGCGAACATCAACGTCTGCAGAAATCGACCGCACCGGACGAAAAATCGTTCATCGAATTTGCCTATCGCCACCCTGGGCATGACGAATGGTTGCCCCTGTTGCGACTGCGTTTCATTGCCCGCCCCAGAGGCCTTCTCCTGCCGCGGCCGTTGCGCTTGTAGCTACCCCTGTAGGTAAAACCGTTTGTCTGCTTTGCCGCCAAACCGACGCCGCGTGAGAACTGCTGCTCATTGCGCCCGGTCACCTAAAAGGCAAGGCACACGAACGGTCGCCGAGAACTCTCTGCCGGCCACGACAAGGTTCTGCACACAGGTACCCGCGTATGACGACGCCCCTCAATCCCGCTCAGGGACAATCCTCGCAGACCAAGGACGGCAACTCGGCAGAGACCCATCTGCACGACCTCAAGGAGGTCGCCAAGGACACGGTGCAAGACGCCAAGCAAGAAGGCGCTGCCCACTTCGAACACTATCGGGACACCGCTGCCGACCAGCTCGGTGCCCTTGCGCAAAGCGCCCAGGCGGCCGCAGACGAACTGGAAGACAAGGACACCCTGGGCCTGGCGCACTATGTCAGCGACATGGCGCAGAGCCTGACCGGCCTGGCCGAGGATCTGCGTGGCAAAAGCGCCGAGCAGTTGCTGCACCAGGCCGGCACCCTGGCGCGCGACAATCCGGCCCTGTTCCTGACCGGCAGCATCGCCATCGGCTTCGGCCTGTCGCGTTTTCTCAAGGCCTCCACCCAGCCGGACACCGGCAGCCATTCCCGCGTCAGCGGCCCCGACGAGATGCCCTCGCTGACCACGCCCGCGGTCGCGGCGGAAAACGAACTGGTGGAGCCGGCGGCCGGAGCCGACGTCATCCACACCAACAACATTCCCAAGGGTCCCGACCTCCATGCGCCGACCACCACCGGCAGTGGCGATCCCCTCGGCGGTGCGGCGATCAACCCGGCGCGTACCGACAGCAGCCTGAACACCGGCATCTCGTCCAGCCATCTGGACCGTCCCACCCTGAGCGGAGACAAGCAGCCATGATCAATGAGAATCCCACTCCGCGTCCCGCCGAGGGCGATACCTCGGTCGTCGGCCTGGTCAAGCAGCTGGTCCACGAGGTACCGGCGCTGTTCACCAAGGAACTGGCGCTGGCCAAGGCCGAGCTGGGCGAGTCGCTGCGCACCACCAAGGCCGGTGTGGCCGGAGTCGCGGCCGGCGCCATCGTGCTGCTGGCCGGCTTCATCGTGCTGCTCATGGGCATCGTCTATTTCCTCTCCCAGTACCTTACCCCCTGGGCCGCCGCCCTGCTGGTGGGCGCCGTGGTCATGGTGATCGGCTTCATCATGCTGCAGTCGGGCAAGAAGCAGTTCGAGCCGTCCCATTTCACCCCTGATCGCACCGTCAACAGCCTGCAGAAGGACAAGGACGCCGTACGGAGGGCCGCACAATGAGCATCACCGATCAGATCGATCAAGAATCCAGAAAGAATCCCGACGAGCTCGAACGCGAGATCGACCAAAAGCGCGAGCGCATCGAAAACCTGGTAGGGGCCCTGGAAAGCCAATTGTCACCCGGCCAGCTGTTCGACCAGGCGCTGTCCTACACCAAGGGCCATGGCGGTGAATTCGCCCACAACCTGAGCAACACCCTCAAGGCCAATCCGGTTCCGGCGGTGCTGACCTCCGTAGGCCTGCTGTGGCTGGCGCTGGGGCAGAATCGCACACCGGCGCCGGCCACCACGGGCACCCCGCTCAAGGACAAGCTGTCCGGTGCGCTGGACTCGGTCGCCAATAGCGCGGGCCATACCCGCGATTCCCTGAATCGTGGCAGTCACGACGTGCGCGACAAGGTGACTGGCCTGGGCGAGAGCGTATCGGCCAAGGCCTCCGAGACAGGGGAGCGGCTGAGCGATAGCGCGGCTCACGCCAAGGACGCCCTGGCCGACCAGGCGCAACAGCTCAAGGGTACCTTCGAGACCCTGCTACGCGAACAGCCACTGGTGGTCGGTGCGCTGGGCATCGCCCTTGGCGCCCTGCTGGGGGCCTCGCTGCCGCGTACCGAGACCGAGGATCGCGCGCTGGGCAAGCACAGCGACAAGCTCACCACCAAGGCCAAGCAGGCGGCCAGCAGTGGCTACGAGCAGTTCAAGGCGGCGGGACAGGACGTGGCGAAGGAGGCGCACCAGGCCAGTCCCGAGAGGCGCCAGCAAGGCGGTGCAGGGGTTTCGTCCAGCAACCTGGGTAACGATCCCGATGCCGGGGTCGAGTCGATGGCCGGCTCACCCGCCGCAGGCACTGGCAGTACCCTGGGGTCCACCCAGGCGACCGCGGGCATGAATGTCGGCCGTACCGCGGCCACAGGCAGCACCCCTGGAGCGGTAGGTGACGAGAGCGGCATGGCCACCCCACCACGCAGCTTCTGACTGGCAAGACTGCCGGGGTCATCCGATGACCCCGGCCATAGACAGCAAAGGCGCCCGGGTCTGCACCCGGGCGCCTTTGCTTTTTGTGCCCCTGTCAGTAACCCGGATCGGGATTTTCCTTGGGTTGCTCGGGGCGCTTGTCGTTCTGCGGGCGCTGTTCTTCACCGCCCTGATTGAGTTCCTTGTGGGTCTCGCCGACCTTGCCGGCGTTTTCCGGCTTGTGGTCGAGATCGTCGCGCTTGGCCATGATGCTCACCTCTTGTGGCTGAGTACATTAGGCAACGGGGTGGGGCCAGGGTGCCCTGCCCGCACCGATCACCGCAGGGGCGGCGCCATGAATTCCGGCCCCACCGGATCCTTGACGTGCTCGGCGAGGATGGCGTCGATGGCGGTCAGGTCCTCGGCGGACAGCTGCCAACCGAAGGCTTCGTCGAGGCCCTGCAGTTGCTCAGGCTTGCGCGCGCCCCAGAGGGCGATGGTCGGCCCCTGGTCGAGGATCCAGCGCACCGCCAGGGCCAGCATGGACTTGCCATGGCGCTCGCGGGCAAAGGCGGTCAGGGCCTCCACCGCGGCCAGATACTGGGCGAAGCGCGGCGCCTGGAACTTGGGATCGCCCTGGCGCAGGTCGTCGCCGTCGAAGCGCGTCTGGGCATTCATGCGCCCGGACAGCAGGCCGCGGCACAGCGCGCCATAGGCTAGCACCACCAGGCCATGGCGCTGGGCGTAGGGCAGCACGTCGGCCTCGATGGCGCGTTCGAAGAGGTTGTAGGGCGGCTGCACCGTGGAGGGGTTGGCGAACTGGCGGAAGGCCTCCAGTTGCTCGGGCGAATAATTGCTCACACCGATGGCGAGGATCTTGCCCGCCTGCCGCAGGCGCTCCAGTTCGCGCGCGGTTTCCTCGTGGGGCACCTGGGGATCGGGCCAGTGCACCTGATAGAGGTCGATGCGATCGGTACGCAGACGCCGCAGGGAGTCTTCCACCTCCTGGCGAATGCGGGCCGCGCTGGCATTGCGGCGCACCTCTTCGTTGGGCCACTCCAGGGCCACCTTGGTGGCGATCACCGCCTGGTCGCGAATGCCTTCCAGGGCCTTGCCGACGATTTCCTCGGAACGGCCAAAGCCGTACACCGGCGCCGTGTCGATCAGGTTGATGCCGCCCTGCACGGCGCCACGGATAGTCTCGATGGAGCGGGCTTCGTCGGTACCGCCCCACATCCAGCCACCGATGGCCCAGGTGCCAAGGGCGATGCGGGAAACGGGGGTATCGATACCCAGGATGCGTAGGGTTTCAGTCATGGAAAGCTCCAGGCGGGAACGCCAAGTCGGAAGGATCAGCCTTGTGAGGCTAATTCAAAAGGCGTTGAATAGGGCTCAACGAACGCTTGACCCTTAGAGCCTGTTCAAAGGCTCGCGAGCTAGAGACAAACAAGGCGAAAATGCC